>NZ_JASCPA010000070.1:0-21041 GCF_029959715.1 Pseudomonas sp. PS02288
GGGGGGGGGGGCCGCCGGGGTGGCTGGGCGGGGGGGGGGGGGGGGCGGGGCCCCCCCCGCGTCACTTCTTCGGCAGGTACTGCGGCTGCAGGATGCCCTGCAGCTGCGCATACGCCAGGTGCAGTTCCGGATGCCCGGCGGCGTAAGGCGCGATGCTGTAGACCGGGTACTTGAGCAGCACTTCGTCCTTCTTCAGGGCGACGTTGTCGGTGCGCTGGAACGGCCAGTTGGCGGTGAATCCGGGTTCCTGGGCGAACTTGTTTTCGGCCAGCCAGCGCTGGTGCGCCTGCGCCGCGAGGCGCCAGAAGGCCTCTTCCTGGCCGGGCAGCAGCACGTCCTGCAAGGTCAGGGCGCGGTCCTGCTGGCGGTCGTAGTTGATGAAGCCGCGGCCGGGCATGCCGTGGGCGCCGCCGGTTTCCAGGTAGCTGGACAGCTCGACCACCGTCAACTGGTCATGCTGGTCGATTACTTTCGCCTGCAGATAGGTCGCCCAGCGCGCATCGGCGCGGGTGAGGAATTCCTTCTCGTAATCCTGCAGGGTGGCCGCCGGCGCGCGGTCCGGCGAGTCGTCGGTCATCGCCAGCAGGCGCTTTTCGATCAGCTCGGTGAGGGCCGGTTCGTCGATGAAACGCAAGGTATCGACGTTGATCAGCGCACAGTCGCTGGCCTGGCAACCGGCGGAGCGATGCTCCCAGGCAATGTGCTGGGCTTCGAGCGGTTTGTCCTTGGGCGGCGGGGTGAAGGTCTGGCAGGCGCCGAGCGCCAGGACCAGCCCGGCGAGGCAGAAGGGTTTCGCGAAAGGTAGGGAATTCATCGTGGTTTGCACAGTCGGTTAGGGTGCGGTCTTCGATTGCCCGAAGTGGCCCGAGTTCGCCTGAGCGGCCTCCGGATCGGGTGACGAATAACACAGGCCGCGGTTAATCCGCAAAGGGCTGCGCCTGCCGATCGGGCGCGTTAGGATGGCGCGAACATCAACCAGCAAGCGAGCTGAGCATGATCGATACCTTCAAGCCCGACGCCGGTGCGGTGGAACTCGTCGAGCGGGAAAACTGCTTCCAGGGTTTCTACCGGCTCGATCGCCTGCACCTGCGTCACCGGCAGTTTTCCGGAGCGATGGGGCCGCAGATCAGCCGTGAGCTGTTCGTCCGCCACGACGCCGTCTGCGTGTTGCCCTACGACCCGAAGCACGACCGCGTGGTGCTGATCGAGCAGTTCCGCGTCGGCGCCCTCGACAAGTCGGAGAACCCCTGGATGCTCGAGCTGGTCGCCGGCCTGATCGACAAGGCCGAGGAGCCGGAGGAGGTGGCGCGCCGCGAAGCGGTGGAGGAGTCCGGGCTGACGCTCGGCGCGCTCTGGCCGATCACCACCTATTTCCCCTCTCCCGGCGGCAGCGACGAGCTGGTTCACCTGTACGTGGGGCGCTGCGACAGCGAGGGCGCCGGCGGCGTGCATGGTCTGGAAGAGGAGGGCGAGGACATTCGCGTACACCTGCTGTCGTTCGCCGATGCCTTGCAGTTGCTCAGGGATGGCCGCATCAACAACGCTGCCAGCATCATCGCCTTGCAATGGCTGGCCTTGAATCGAAATGAAGTTCGGGGGCTCTGGTCTTGAATCTGTTGCGTGAACGTTACCGGGTCGATCTGACCGGCCTGCAGGCCACCTGCGAGGCGAATTACGCCCGGCTGATGCGCCTTCTGCCGTCGATGCGCGACGGTAACGGCGCGCGCCGGGTCGCCCTGAGCCAGGGTGAGCGCCTGCTCGGCGTGCTCGCCCTCGAAGTGCTCGACGCCGGCCCGTACACCACCACCCTGCAGGTTCGCCAGGAACACAGCCTGCCGTGGCTGCCGGTGCCGCGGCTTGAGGTGCGCGTCTATCACGACGCGCGCATGGCCGAGGTGATCTGCGCGGAAAAGGCCCGGCGCTTCCGTGGCATCTATCCCTACCCGAATGCCGGCATGCACCAGCCCGACGAGAAGAGCCAGCTCAACCTGTTCCTCGGCGAGTGGCTGAGCCATTGCCTGGCCTGCGGGCACGAACTGGAGCGGCAGATCTAGCGTGGCGTCAGCGCCATGGCGCGCCGCGACGCCTGTTTGAGGGCGAGAGCCACACGCCGCCGCTGCCACCCGTTTCCGGGACCGCGCAGCCACTTCTGCGACGGGCTGTCGCGCCAACTGTGACCTGCGTCCCCTTCATGGTTTGCCCGGCCGCGCCCTAGACACCATAATCCCGCAACTTTCGATCGAAGGAGACAGCCTTGCCGCGCCTGTCAACCCATGCCGACTCGTCGGTCCTGCTGGTGCAGTTGTCCGATAGTCACCTCTTCGCCGAGGCGGACGGCAAGCTGCTGGGCATGGACACCTCGGACAGCCTGCAGCGGGTCATCGAGCGGGTGCTCGAGGAGCAGCCGCGGATCGATCTGCTGCTCGCCAGCGGCGACCTTTCGCAGGACGGATCGCTGGCGTCGTACCAGCATTTCCGCCAGATGAGCGCCGCGATCGACGCGCCGGCGCGCTGGTTCCCCGGCAACCACGACGAACGCGCGCCGATGCGCGAAGCCTGCGCCGGCACCGACCTGCTCGAAGCGGTGGTGGACATCGGCGCCTGGCGGCTGATCCTGCTCGACAGCACCATCCCCGGCGCCGTGCCCGGGCATCTCGACGACGCGCAGCTGCAACTGCTGGAGGATGCCCTGGCGGGGGCCGGGCAGCGTCATGTGCTGGTCAGCTTCCACCACCACCCGGTGTCCATCGGTTGCCGCTGGATGGAGCCGATCGGCATCCGCAATCCGGCCCCGCTGTTCGACGTCATCGACCGCTTCCCGCAGGTGCGCGCGCTGCTCTGGGGCCACGTGCACCAGGAGTTCGACCAGTTGCGCAACGGGGTGCGCCTGCTGGCCTCGCCCTCGACCTGCGTGCAGTTCGCGCCGGGCAGCGAGGCGTTCCAGGTCGACCGTCTGGCGCCCGGCTACCGCTGGCTGCGCCTGAATGACGACGGCAGCCTGGAGACCGGCGTGTCGCGGGTCACCGGCATCGACTTCGTCGTCGACTACAGCATCAAGGGTTACTGACGGCACGACGCTTGCGGCGGCTACGCCCGAACTTGTAGCCTCCCCACCCCATGACGACTTCCATTCTCTATCTGCACGGCCTCAACAGCTCGCCCGATTCGCTCAAGGCAAGCCAGCTGACGCGGGCCATGGCACGCCTCGGCTGGAGCGACCAGCTGCGGGTTCCGGCGCTGCACCACCATCCGCGCGAAGCCATCGCCACGCTCGATGCGCTGATCGCCGAGCTGGGCCGGCCGGTGCTGGTCGGCAGCTCGCTGGGCGGCTACTATGCGACCCACCTCGCCGAGCGCCATGGCCTCAAGGCCCTGCTGATCAACCCGGCGGTCAGCCCACACCGGTTGTTCGACGGTCATCTCGGACCGCAGACGAACCATTACAGCGGCGAGACCTGGGAACTCACCCAGGATCACGTGGATGCCCTGGCCGAGCTGGAAGTGCCTGCCCCCAACGATGCGCAGCGCTACCAGGTGTGGCTGCAGACCGCCGACGAAACCCTCGACTACCGCCACGCCCAGGCCTACTACCGCGGCTGCGCGCTGCGTATCCAGGCGGGTGGCGACCATGGCTTCCAGGGGTTCGCCGAGCGCCTGCCGGCGCTCCTGCACTTCGCCGGGTTCGATCCGCGGCACTGGCGCGACAGCGATTTTTCCGACATCTAGACCACGAGAGCTCATGGCCACTTACAACGCCGACGCCATCGAAGTCCTTTCCGGGCTCGACCCGGTGCGCAAGCGCCCGGGCATGTACACCGACACCTCGCGGCCCAACCACCTGGCCCAGGAAGTCATCGACAACAGCGTCGACGAGGCCCTCGCCGGCCACGCCCGCTCGGTGCAGGTGATCCTCCACGAGGACAACTCGCTGGAAGTGATGGACGACGGCCGCGGCATGCCGGTGGACATCCACCCGGAAGAGGGTGTGTCCGGGGTCGAGCTGATCCTCACCAAGCTGCACGCCGGCGGCAAGTTCTCGAACAAGAACTACCAGTTCTCCGGCGGTCTGCACGGCGTCGGTATCTCGGTGGTGAACGCGCTGTCGACCCGCGTCGAAGTGCGCGTCAAGCGCGACGGCAGCGAGTACCTGATGAGCTTCGCCGACGGCTTCAAGGCCAGCGACCTGGCGGTGGTCGGTACGGTCGGCAAGCGCAACACCGGCACCAGCGTGCACTTCTGGCCGGACCCGAAGTACTTCGATACGCCGAAGTTCTCCATCAGCCGCCTCAAGCACGTGCTCAAGGCAAAGGCCGTGCTCTGCCCGGGCCTGTCGGTGAGCTTCGAGGACAAGGCCAGCGGCGAGAAGGTCGAGTGGCACTACGAGGACGGCCTGCGCTCGTACCTCGCCGACTCGGTCGCCGAACACCTGCGCCTGCCCGACGCGCCCTTCGTCGGCTCCCTCGCCGGCACCAAGGAAGCCGTCGACTGGGCGCTGCTGTGGCTGCCCGAGGGCGGCGAGAGCGTGCAGGAAAGCTACGTCAACCTGATCCCCACCGCCCAGGGCGGCACCCACGTCAACGGTCTGCGCCAGGGCCTGCTGGACGCCATGCGCGAGTTCTGCGAGTTCCGCAACCTGTTGCCGCGCGGCGTCAAGCTGGCCCCGGAAGACGTCTGGGAGCGCATCGCCTTCGTCCTCTCGATGAAGATGCAGGAGCCGCAATTCTCCGGCCAGACCAAGGAGCGCCTGTCCTCCCGCGAGGCCGCTGCGTTCGTCTCCGGGGTGGTCAAGGACGCCTTCAGCCTGTGGCTCAACGCCCACCCCGAGCTCGGCCTGCAGCTCGCCGAGCTGGCGATCAGCAACGCCGGCCGCCGCCTCAAGGCCGGCAAGAAGGTCGAGCGCAAGAAGATCACCCAGGGCCCGGCGCTGCCCGGCAAGCTGGCCGATTGCGCCGGCCAGGACCCGATGCGCTCCGAGCTGTTCCTGGTCGAGGGCGACTCCGCCGGCGGCTCGGCCAAGCAGGCGCGGGACAAGGAGTTCCAGGCGATCCTGCCGCTGCGCGGGAAGATCCTGAACACCTGGGAAGTCGACGGCGGCGAAGTGCTCGCCAGCCAGGAAGTGCACCACATCGCCGTGGCCATCGGCGTCGATCCCGGCTCGCCGGACCTGGGCGAGCTGCGCTACGGCAAGATCTGCATCCTTGCCGACGCCGACTCCGACGGCCTGCACATCGCCACGCTGATCTGCGCGCTGTTCGTCCGCCACTTCCGCCCGCTGGTGGATGCCGGGCACATATACGTGGCGATGCCGCCGCTGTACCGCATCGACCTGGGCAAGGAAATCCACTACGCCCTCGACGAAGCGGAGCGCGACGGCATTCTCGAGCGCCTGAGCGCCGAGAAGAAACGCGGCAAGCCGCAGGTCACCCGCTTCAAGGGCCTCGGCGAGATGAACCCGCTGCAGCTGCGCGAGACCACCATGGACCCGAACACCCGGCGCCTGGTGCAACTGACCCTGGAAGACTTCGACGCGACCCGCGAGATGATGGACATGCTGCTGGCGAAGAAACGCGCCGGCGACCGCAAGAGCTGGCTGGAGTCCAAGGGCAACCTCGCCGAGGTTCTGGTGTGACCCCAGGCGCGCGCGCGGTCCTCGCCCTCCTGCCGCTGCTGATCCTGCTGCAACCCTGCGCCGCCGCCGAGCTGGAGGAGCTGACGCTGCTCGACGAGCACGTCATCGACGGCGTGCCGGCGGGCAATCTCTCCGGCCTGGAGCGCTGCGGCGATTCGTTGTGGACCGTCTCCGATCGCGAGGACGACCGCTTCTACCGGCTGACTCCCCAGGCCGGCGGCGAGCCGTGGCAGGTCGAGGTGGAAACCTTCGTCGCCCCGCCTGCACCGGACGTGGGGCTCTCCGCCGGCCTGCGCAGCAGCGCCTGGGTGCTCGGCAAGATGCGCGGCGGCGAGCTTGATTTCGAAGGCCTGGCCTGCGACGCGGCGGGCAACCGCTATCTGGTCAGCGAAAGCCAGGCCGCCGTGCTGCAGATACCGCTGGCGGCTCCGCCGAGCTGGCTGCCGCTGCCCCCGGCCCTGGTTCGTCAGGCGCGGGCCAGTGGCATGTTGCAGCAGTACAACAGTTTGTTCGAGGGCATCGTCATCAACCCCGAGGGCGACCGCCTGTGGCTCGCCGCCGAGCGCGAGAAGCGTGGCCTGCTGGCCCTGCAGAAGCGCAAGGGCGGCTGGGCGTGCAGCGACGGCTGCGTGCTGATGAGCGAAGGCGGGCGCGAGGACACGCCGAAGGGTGACAGCATGCCGCGCGACTTCTCCGGCCTTTCGCTGTTCGACGGCAAGCTCTACACCCTGGAACGCGCGACCTATCGCATCTGCCGGCGCTCGCTGAAGCACGGCGATGCCGAGCGCTGCTGGTCGTTCGCCCGGGAAGGGCTGACCGAGGCGCGCGACTACGGCAAGACTTGGGGCATGGCCGAAGGCCTGGTGGTGGACGCCAACGGCGCCTGGATCATGCTCGACAACGGCAAGCACGCCCGCGGCGATGGCGAGGACCGCCCGATCCTCTGGCGCTTCGCCGCGCCGGCCAGGGGCTGGGGAGCGAACCTGTGAGCACGCAGCGACCGGGCCAGCGCATCGGCCGGGTGATGCTGGTGCTCGCCTGGGGCGCCGGCCTGCTGCTGGCCACGCGCTTCTTCGGCGAGTGGCAGGCATCGCGGGAGAACCCCAACCAGACACCGCAGTCGCGGCATGCCGAGAACTACGTCGAAGTGCAGCTGGCCGGCGACGGCCGCGGGCACTTCATCGCCAGCGGGCAGATCAACGAGCAGCCGGTGAGCTTCCTTCTCGACACCGGTGCAACCGACGTGGCGATTCCTCAGTCGGTGGCCGAGCGCCTTGGCCTGGAGCGCGGCGAAGCGGTGGGCCTGATGACCGCCAACGGCCGCGGCGAGGGCTATCGTACCCGCCTGCGCAGCCTGCGCATCGGCGACATCGTGCTCCAGGACGTGCGCGCCCTGGTGGCGCCCGGTTTCGACGGCGAGCGCGTTCTGCTCGGCATGAGCGCGCTGCGCCAACTCGAATTCACCCAGCGCGACGGCACCCTGGTGCTGCGCCGCTATACACCGAACAGAACCCAGGAATAGACCCGATGAGCGAAACCCTCGACCTGAGCCTGGAAGGCGTGGAGCGCCGCTCCCTGGCCGACTTCACCGAGCAGGCCTACCTCAACTACTCGATGTACGTGATCATGGATCGCGCCCTGCCGCACATCGGCGACGGCCTGAAACCGGTGCAGCGCCGCATCGTCTACGCGATGAGCGAGCTGGGACTGGACGCTGACTCCAAGCACAAGAAGTCGGCGCGTACCGTCGGCGACGTGCTCGGCAAGTTCCACCCGCACGGCGATTCCGCCTGCTACGAAGCCATGGTGCTGATGGCCCAGCCGTTCAGCTACCGCTACACGCTGGTCGACGGCCAGGGCAACTGGGGCGCGCCGGACGATCCGAAATCCTTCGCCGCCATGCGCTACACCGAGGCGCGCCTGTCGCGCTATTCCGAGGTGCTGCTCAGCGAACTCGGGCAGGGCACCGTGGACTGGGTGCCGAACTTCGACGGCACCCTGGACGAGCCGGCGACGCTGCCGGCGCGGCTTCCCAACCTCTTGTTGAATGGCACCACCGGGATCGCCGTGGGCATGGCCACCGACGTGCCGCCGCACAACCTGCGCGAAGTCGCCGCCGCCTGCGTGCGCCTGCTCGACGAGCCGAACGCCACGGTGGAGCAGCTCTGCGAACACATCCTCGGCCCGGATTTCCCGACCGAGGCGGAAGTCATCACGCCGCGCGCCGACCTGCTGAAACTCTACGAAACCGGCCGCGGCTCGGTGCGCATGCGCGCCGTCTATCGCGTCGAGGACGGCGACATCGTCGTCACTGCGCTGCCGCACCAGGTCTCCGGGGCCAAGGTGCTGGAGCAGATAGCCGGGCAGATGCAGGCGAAGAAGCTGCCGATGGTCGCCGACCTGCGCGACGAATCGGACCATGAGAACCCCTGCCGCATCGTCATCATCCCACGCTCCAACCGCGTGGATGCCGACGAACTGATGCAGCACCTGTTCGCCACCACCGACCTGGAGTCCAGCTACCGGGTCAACACCAACGTCATCGGCCTGGACGGCAAACCGTCGGTGAAGAACCTGCGCCAGCTGCTGGTGGAATGGCTGGTCTACCGCGTCAACACCGTGCGCCGGCGCCTGCAGTTCCGACTGGACAAGGTGGAAAAGCGCCTGCACCTGTTGGAAGGCCTGTTGATCGCCTTCCTCAACCTGGACGAAGTGATCCACATCATTCGTACCGAGGAACATCCCAAATCGGTGCTGATGCAGCGCTTCGAGCTGAGCGATACCCAGGCCGACTACATCCTCGACACCCGCCTGCGTCAGCTGGCGCGCCTCGAGGAAATGAAGATCCGTGGCGAGCAGGAAGAGCTGGCCAAGGAGCGTGAAAAGCTGCTGGCGCTCCTCGGCAGCGAGGCCAAGCTGAAGAAGCTGGTGCGCAAGGAGCTGCTCGAGGACGCCGAGAAGTACGGCGACGACCGCCGCTCGCCAATCGTCGCCCGCGCCGAAGCCAGGGCGCTCTCGGAAACCGAACTGATGCCCACCGAGCCGGTCACCGTGGTGGTTTCCGAGAAGGGCTGGGTGCGCTGCGCCAAGGGCCACGACATCGACGCCACCGGGCTTTCCTACAAGGCCGGCGACGGCTTCAAGGTCGCCGCGCCCGGGCGCTCCAACCAGTTCGCCGTGTTCATCGACTCCACCGGGCGCAGCTATTCGCTGGCCGCCCATTCGCTGCCCTCGGCGCGCGGCCAGGGCGAGCCGCTCACCGGCCGCCTGCAACCGCCGCCAGGCGCCAGCTTCGAGTGCGTGCTGCTGCCCGAGGACGAAGCGCTCTACGTGATCGCCTCCGATGCCGGCTACGGCTTCGTGGTCAAGGGCGAGGACCTGCAGGCGAAGAACAAGGCGGGCAAGGCGCTGCTCTCGTTGCCCGCCGGCGCGCGGGTGGTGGCGCCGCGGCCGCTCGCCGATCGCGACCAGGACTGGCTGGCGGCGGTGACCACCGAGGGACGGCTGCTGCTGTTCCCGGTCCGTGACCTGCCGCAACTGGCCAAGGGCAAGGGCAACAAGATCATCGGCATCCCCGGCGACCGCGTCGCCAGCCGCGAGGAATACCTCACCGACCTGGCCGTGCTGCCGGTTGGGTCGACCCTCGTTCTGCAGGCCGGCAAGCGAGTGCTGTCGCTCAAGGCCAGCGATCTGGAGCACTACAAGGGCGAGCGTGGGCGCCGCGGCAACAAGCTGCCGCGTGGCTTCCAGCGCGTCGACTCGCTGCTGGTCGAACCGCTGGCGCCCTGAGTCGGCCGGCGGGACGTTCCCCCGGACACAGCCGGAAGCGATTTCGCCCCGGCTGCAGCTCCCGCATCCTGCGGCCCGGGTGGCATACTCAGCGCAATCGACCGGTGGTCGCACTGGAGTCGCGCGCCGGTTTGAAGGATCATAGGCCGCCGAGACGCTGCGGCTTTTCAGCGCAGCGCTCCCGTATGCAACAACCGGTCACCAGGGGTGGCCAGTGGATGACTCTTGATGACTCTCGTGCGCGTTTCCCGTCTGTTCTTCCTGATCGCCCTGCTGGGTCTGGGCGGCTGTATGAGCAAAACGCCGGCACCGCTCTATCAGCTAGACAGCGGCAGTCCGGCCATTCCACAGAAGGCCAGCGGACCAGCGGTGCTGCTCGGTCCGATCCAACTCGCCGAATACCTGTCCCAGGACAACCTGCTGCAGCGCCAGGCCGATGGCAGCCTGCTCGCCGACCGTGACGCGCGCTGGGCCGGGCGCCTTTCGGCGAACGTCGACGATGTGCTCCTGCGGCAGCTCGCCGGACGCCTGAACAGCCAGCGCGTGGCGCTCGCCCCGGCGATCGGTTTCAGCGCCGACGTGCAGGCCCAGCTGAACATCACGCGGCTGGATTCCGGCCCTACCCAGCCGGCGGTGCTCGAAGCGCAGTGGCGCCTGGTGGACAAGGCCGGGCAACTGCGCGATACCCGCCTGGTGCGCCTGCAGGAGGAGCATCAGGGCAGCGCCGCGGATCAGGTGCGCGCCCAGGGCGTGCTGCTGCAGCGCCTGGCGGGCGAGATGGCCGAGACGATCGGCCCGCTGTCGCGGCAGCTGGCCGAAAGCGCGCGCAAGGCCGAGGCGAGGGCGGCGACTGCGACCAAGGAGAAGCCTTCGCGCATCCCGGTCGCCGAACCGGTGCGCAACGGCGCCGAAGTGTTCCGCTTCTAGCCCGCGCCGCACGCGCAAGAGCCCGGACCGCCCAGCGCGCTCCGGGCTTTTTTATGGGCCGAAGGGAGGTTTTCGCCGCAGATCCGTAGGGTGGGTTAGCGGCGATAGGCTCGGCTTTGTGGGTACGACACCGCAGGTTAACGCCGCGTAACCCACCGGGCGGAGGTTGGCGATAACACGTCTGGTGGGTTACGGCGCACGTGGTGCGGGGAGCGTCCGAAACACCGATGATGCGCCTAACCCACCCTACGGGTGGCGGGGACATCTGGATGTAGGGTGGGTTAGCGGCGATAGGCACTGGCGGTGGGCACGACCGCGTAACCCACCGGGCGAGGCCCCAGGATCACCAACGAAACGGCCGCCTCAGCGGCCGTTCATGTCCTGCATGCGCACCAGCTGGCGTTCGAGCAGCGAGGGGTAGGGTTCGAGCAGGCGCTCGACGCAGCAGGCGCCCTCGGGGCTGGCGATCGGGCGGATGCGCGCGCGCTGGCGCAGCAGAGGGTCGTCGGCGATGCGGCGTCCCACCAGCAGCAGGTTGCGGCTGTGCTGCGACAGGGCCAGGGCGTCCTGGGCGGTTTCGCTGAGCAGCAGTTCGGGCTGGTCGAGGTCGGCCAGGTCTTCGCCGAGGGTCAGTCCCAGTTGCAGTTGCAGGGCGATGCCGCTGTCGGCGACCTCGATCTGCAGGGCATGGCCGAGGGCGCGCATCAGTTCGCCACAGCACAGCGCGTGGGTCAGGTAGTCCTCGCCGCTGTCCTGGCGATGGAAGAGCAACAGGCTGCTGCCGTCGCTCAACGTGTGCAGGTCGCACTGGTAGAGCGAGGCGGCCTTGTCCAGGCAGTCGCGGTAGCGCTGCAACAGGTCGAGCAGGCGGCTGCGCGGCAGGCGGCGCAGCTGTTCCTGGGCGCCGAGCTGGATTGCCAGTACCGCGCTGAGCGCGGGCAGGCTCGGAGCCACCGTGACCGGGGCCGGCTGCACCTGTACCGGCGGCCGTGTTCTCGACGTCTCGACCGGGCTTTCGTCGCGCAGCTCGGAGAACGGATCGTCCTCGTCGTGAAGGCGGCTCGAGGCGCGCATCGGGGCCGGTTCGTCGTCGTCTTCCTCGTCGCTGTCGAAGCGGCTGTCGCCGAGGTCGCGTACCTCGAACTCTTCTTCGGCTTCCTGGTCGAGGTAGTCCTCCTCGAGGTATTCGTCTTCGGGCTCGGGCTCGGGTTTTTCCGGCACCAGGCGCGCCTGCAACTGGCGCGCGAGGTCGCCGATCTCGTCCTGGCGGCCTGCGCCGGGCGCCGGATCGTCCGGGTCGCGCAGCCACACCCGCAGCTCCAGCAGCGGCGTCGAGATGTGCCGGCCCAGGCGCAGGCTCAGCGACAGGGTCAGCGCCAGCAGGATCAGGCTGAGCAGCCCCATGCTCTGCAGGCTGATGGTCATCGGCTGCTCGAACTGCTGCATGTCGAGGCTGATACGCAGCTGCCCGGCAATCACTTCCTGGAAGGTGATCGGCGTGGAGAACACGCCTTCGGTCTCGCCGAGCATGCTCTGCTTGGGCCGCGAACCGGCCTCGGCGAGCAGGCGGTTGTCGACGCTGTAGATCGCCGCGTGGGCGACCAGCCGGTTCTTCACCAGGTTGCCCAGCAGCACGTTGAGGCTGAGGATGTCGTTGGACACCAGTGGATCGCGCGCGGAGGAGGCGGTCTGGGTGATCAGGCTCTGGCCGAGGGCATCGGCTTGCGACTGCATCGCCTGCTTGAACTGCATCCCCATCACCCAGGCGTAGATCACCAGCGCCAGGGCCACCAGCAACAGGCTGTGACTGGCGATGCGCAGGGCCAGGGGTACACGCCGCTGACGCAGGGCGTGGAAGATGAGGAGGAAGAAGTTGTCGGGCTTGACGGGGGCTGGCCGGTTCACGGAGCTCGGCTCTTCTCGAGTAGGAAATGTGGCCGGCAGTATACGGGAAAAGCCGGGCCAGGCTTCAAGCCAGACACCCGCCTTTGCGCCAGGCGGACGCGCAGAGCGGGAAGCCGGGCGTCGACGGCTCGGTTAGAATGGCCGCCGCATTCTTCAGCGGAGCCAGCACCTTGCGCGAAATCGTCCTGATCAACATCACCGGGGAAGACCGCCCGGGCCTGACCGCCGCCATCACCGGCGCGCTAGCGCAGGGCGGGGTGAACATCCTCGATATCGGCCAGGCGGTGATCCACGACACGCTGTCGTTCGGCATCCTGGTGGAAATCCCGGACAACCAGCGCGCCTCTGCGGTGCTCAAGGAAGTGCTCTTCACCGGCTACAAGCTGGATCAGCAGGTGCGCTTCACGCCGGTTTCGGAAGCCGACTACCAGCAATGGGTCGGCGGCCAGGGCAAATCCCGCCACATCGTCACCCTGCTGACGCGCAAGGTGACCGCCGAACAGCTGCAGCGGGTCAGCTCGATCACCGCCAAGTTCGGCCTCAACATCGATCGTATCGACCGTCTTTCCGGGCGTATGCCGCTGGATACGCCGGATGAGCGCAGCAACGGCTGCATCGAGTTCTCGGTGCGCGGCGAGCCGGCCGACACCTTGGCGCTGCGCGCCGAGTTCCTCAGCGTGGCGCAGGAGTTGAACGTCGACATCGCCTTCCAGCGCGACTCGGTGTTCCGCCGCAACCGGCGCCTGGCGGTGTTCGACATGGATTCGACGCTGATCGAGGCGGAAGTCATCGACGAACTGGCCAAGGTTGCCGGCGTCGGCGAGAAGGTGTCCGAGATCACCGAGCGGGCGATGCGCGGCGAGCTGGATTTCCGCGCCAGCTTCACCGAGCGTCTGGCGCTGCTCAAGGGATTGCCGGAATCCGAGCTGGAAGCCGTCGGCGCCTCGCTGCGCCTGACCGAAGGCGCCGAGGTGCTGTTCGCCGAGCTCAAGCGGCTGGGCTACAAGACCGCGATCCTTTCCGGTGGCTTCAGCTACTTCGCCCGGCAACTGCAGGCCAGGCTGGGCATCGACTACGTGTTCGCCAACGAACTGCAGATCGAGAACGGCGTGCTCACCGGCGTCGCCGTCGAGCCGATCGTCGACGCCCAGCGCAAGGCCGACCTGCTGCGACAGCTGGCGGAACAGGAAGGCCTGCGCCTGGAGCAGACCATCGCCGTGGGCGACGGCGCCAACGACCTACCGATGCTCGGCCTGGCCGGTCTCGGCGTGGCCTTCCGCGCCAAGCCGCTGGTCAAGCAGTCGGCCAAGCAGGCGATTTCCACCCTTGGCCTCGATGGCATCCTCTATCTGCTCGGTTTTCGCGATCGGGAAGGGCAGGACTAGGACGGTCCTGTCTGCGGGGCGGTTGAATCCGCCCCGCGGGAGTGATGGCTGTTAGCTGCGCCGTTCGACGATGAAACGCGCGAGGTCGCGCAGCGGTTCGGCGCGTTCGCCGAAGGCCTCCAGCGCGGCCAGCGCCTGGTCGCGCAGGTCCAGCGCGTAGGCCTTGGCGGGTTCCAGGCCGAGCAGGGCCGGGTAGGTGGGCTTGTCCTGGGCCTGGTCCTTGCCCTGGGTCTTGCCCAGCGTCGCGGTATCGCTTTCCACGTCGAGGATGTCGTCCTGCACCTGGAACGCCAGGCCGATGGCCCGCGCGTAGGTTTGTAGCGCGGCTAGCGCCGCGTCGTCGGCCCGACCGCTGGCCAGGGCGCCGAGGCACACGCTGGCTTCGATCAGCGCGCCGGTCTTGTGCCGGTGCATGCTTTCCAGCGCGCGCTGGTCGATCTGCCGCCCCACCGACTCCAGGTCGATCGCCTGCCCGCCGACCATGCCTTCGGGCCCGGCCGCGCGGGCCAGGGTGGTCAGCATGCGCAGGCGGGTCTCGGCGCTGGCGCTACGTGCGCCCGGTTCCGCCAGCACGCTGAAGGCCAGGCTCTGCAGGCCGTCGCCGGCGAGAATCGCCGCCGCTTCGTCGAACGCCTTGTGGGTGGTCGGCTGGCCACGACGCAGGTCGTCGTCGTCCATCGCCGGCAGATCGTCGTGCACCAGCGAATAGGCATGGATCAGCTCGACGGCACAGGCCGCGTTGTCGGCCTGTTCGACGTCGCCGCCGAGGGCTTCGCAGGCGGCGTAGACGAGGATCGGGCGCACCCGCTTGCCGCCGTTCATCACGCTGTAGCGCATCGCCTGGTAGAGCCGCGCCAGATCGTCCTGCGGGGCCTGGAAGAACCGCTCCAGGCACGCGTCGACACGTGCCCGGCAGGCTTTCTGATAGGCCGCGGTCATGCCTCGGGGTCCGTTTCGAAGGGCGCTTCTTCGGTTTCGCCGTCGCGTTCCAGGAGTATCTGGACCTTCTGCTCGGCCTGGCTGAGCGCCGCCTGGCAGTCACGGGTCAGGCGGATGCCCTGCTCGAAGGCGCCCAGGGAGTCTTCCAGCGACAGCTCGCCGCTTTCCAGGCGCTCGACCAGGTTCTGCAGGTCGGCGATGGATTGTTCGAAATCGAGTGCAGCTTTCTTGCGGGCCATGGGCGTTCTCTACGACGGGAGCGGAAACCGCGGCGACTCTAGCAGAGCGGCCGCGCACGGAGCAAATGGCCGGCGGGGCGAATCCGCGCGATCACGCGTCGGCCAGCTCGATATCGGGCAAGGGTGAACAGCCGTTTCGCGCAGTCATTGTCCGGCGCGGCTTGGTATCCTGTTCGGGGATTCGGGAGCGTAGGGAAATGGAATGGGGCATGGTGCGGCGGCTGGTGACACTCGGCAAACGCCTGCGCAGGTCGGTCGTAGCTCTGACCTTCGATGCGCATGATTTCTCCGACCCGCTCCCCTGCCTCTGGTCGAAGGGCCTGAGCCGCCAGTGCGACTTTCGCGGGCCGGAAGGCTACTGGCAGGCGCCGACCGAGAGCGTCCAGAGCGAAAGCCTGTTCCGCGAGCATTATGCCGATGCCCACCGCCTGGTCTGGGTCCGGCTGAGCACCCAGTCGCGCGACGGCGTCGCGGCGGATCTGGATCATTTCGTTGCCGCCGCGCTGCCCTCCATCCCAAGCCCTTCGTGCTGGTGACATCCGACGGCGACGTTTCGGTGCCCTCCGAGCTTCGCCCGGAAACGGTCGCCGCGCTGCTGTCCTGTTCCTGGCTGGTCGCCTGGTACACGCAGAACCACGACGGTAGCGATACCCCGCGGCTCGCGCCATTGCCCATCGGGCTCGACCTGCACACGCCGCGCCCTTTCACCAGCCCGCGCCGGCTGCTCGACGACCTGGCGCGCATCCGCTCGATGCGTCGCGAGGCGGGCGATCTGCCGCCCACGGTTCTGTGCGACATCGGCCTGAGCCTGGCCTCCGCGCCGCGCATCGCGCCGGTCAAGGCATTGCACGGCTGCAGGCATGTCGAGAGGGTTCGTCGCCGGGTGAGCCAGCGGGCGATATGGCAGCGTTATGCGAACCATCCCTTCGTGCTCAGCCACGGCGCTGTTCCAGTCGGCGACGAAGGACACCAGCGGGCGCAACGCCTTCGCCGCCGAACTGATGCGCCATCTGCCAGTGGACTCCTACGGCCGGTTCCTCAACAACAGCGCCATCCCGCAGCCGGATCGGGGCGCGGCGACCAAGATGGACCTACTCGGCGGCTACCGCTTCTGCCTCGCACTGGAGACCTCCGAGGAGGACTACGTCACCGAGACGTTCTTCCAGCCGCTTCGGCCGGCCTTCGCCGCGAAGATGGACCTGGCGTCCGAGGAAGTCTTCCTGCGGCTCGTCGCGCGCCGGTTGCACGCGCATTCCCGCCCGCAGGATGCCTGCGCCCCGCAACGGCCTTTCGGCTGGCTGGGCTATGCGCGCGCGTCTGCAACACCTGCGGTGCCGGTTGGCCGGCTGAACGCCCCGCGCATGGCCGCGACTCCGGCTCAGCGGGCGTCTGCGACCAGTTGGCGATACAGCGCCACGTAGCGCTCGGCCATGCGTTGCGCGGTGAACAGCTGCCAGTAGCGGGCTTCGGCGCGCTGGCCCATCGCGGTGGCTTGCTGCGGGTGATTCCACAGGTACTGCATGGCGCCGCGCAACGCGTCGGCGTTGTCGGCCGGGACCACCAGGCCGGTCTCTTCGCCGATGTTGATGAAGGTGGTGCCGGTGCCGATCTCGCTGGAGATCATCGGCTTGCCATACATCGCGCCTTCCAGCAGCGAGATGCCGAACGCCTCCGAACGCAAATGCGAGGGAAACACCACGGCGTAGCTCAGCTCCAGCAGTGCGACCTTGTCCTCGTCGGGCAGGCGGCCGAGGAAGCGGATGTTGATCAGGCCGAGCTCGGCAGCCTGGGCGCGCAATTCGGCTTCGATGGGCCCGGCGCCGACGATGACGATCGGCAGGTCGGTGCCCTGGGCGGCCTCCAGCAGGATGTGCAGGCCCTTGTAATAGCGGATCACGCCGACGAAGAGGAAGAACTTCGGGCCGATGCGCTCGCGCCAGTAGCGCAGCTTTTCGGGTGAGGCGGCGGGATAGCTGGTCTTGTCCAGGCCGATGGGAATCACGCTGACCTTGTCCCGGTGCTGCTCCAGCACGTCGCTGGACGCCAGGTAGTTGGGCGAGGTGGCGACGATGTGGTCGACGTCGGCGAGGAAGCGCCGCTCCAGCGGCCGGTAGAGCTTGAGCAGGTTCTTCTGCCGGATGATGTCCGAGTGGTAGGTGACCAGCGTCGGCTTGCGGGTGCGACTGAGGAAGTGCACCAGGTCCATGAACGGCCACGGAAAGTGGTAGTGGATCAGGTCGGCCTGTTTCGCCAGGCGGGCGAACAGCGGGAATGCGGACAGCGAGAAACCGGTGGAGGCGATCTGGAAGTCCAGCCTGGCCCGGTAGCCGTGGTAGCCGTTGATCTCCATCGGCCGTTCGACGCGCTGCTCGCCCAGCGACAGCACGTCGGTGGTCACCCCGAGGCCGGCCGCGCCGCGGGCGGATCGATGACCTGTTCGATTCCACCGATGCTGTCGGGAAGGGAGGTCTTGTAGAAGTGCAGCACGCGCATGGTGAAGGTACTTATTGGATGATGTTTCTGAAGGCGTCGAGGAAACGTGCCCGGGAGAACTCCGCCGCCCGCGCCTCGCAGGCGGCGCGCATGCTCAACGCCCGCTCGGCGGACATTCGTCCGACCGCCTCGGCGATGGTTTCCGCGCTCGGGTCCGCGGGCAGCAGCAGGCCCGTGCGCTGGTCGACGACGCTTTCGCGCAGCCCGCCCTCGGCGACGCCGATCAGCGGTTTGCCCGCCGCCATGGCCTCGACCGCGGACATGCCGAAATCCTCGTCCTGCGGCACGTAGAGCGCGGCGATGGCATTGCCCATGAGCTGCGCCAGGGCGTCGTCGTCGAGCCAGCCGGCGAAACGGATGTTCGGCGTGCCGTTCGCCAGCGCCTTCAGGGCCTCGAGCTGCGAGCCGCCGGAGGCGACTACCAGTTGCTTGTCCGGCATGCCGAGAAAGGCGCGGACGATGCGGTCGACCCGCTTGTTGGGTTCCAGGCGCCCCAGCGACAGGTAGTAGCCCTGCTGGCCGAGGAAGCGAAACCCGGTGGTGTCGATGGGCGGGTACACGACCTCGGCGGCGATTCCGGTGTGTTCGAGCAGGCGCTCGCGGACATGCAGCGAGTTGGTCAGCACCCGGTCCATGCGCTGCAGCGCGTGCAGGTAGGCGTGGCGATAGCGTTCGATGGCCAGCCGCAGCGCCGGCCTGGCCAGCGCTGGAGCACGCGCCAGGTAGCGCTCGCGCTGGTCGAAGGCGAAACGCGGCGGCGTGTGGCAATAGTAGAGGCGCCGCCCGCGCGGCTGTTCGAGCGCCGTCAGCGGGGCATAGAGCCCGCTGTAGATCACCTGCCGCGCCTCACGCAGGTGCGCGGGCGGACGGGAGAACGCGGCCAGCGCCCGGGGGATGCGCGGCAGCATGCGCAGGGACGCGGCGCTGATCACCTGGGGCCGCACGGCGCCGCAATCCCCGGATTCGCGGAACGCCGGGTAAACCCCCGATACTCCCAAGGAGAAACCGGGCAGTCCGTTGGCCAGGGCGATGACCAGCCGCTCGGCCCCGCCGTTCACCTGCAGGTAGTCGTGCAGGACCCAGTGCGAGGAAGGTACGTTCATGGTTGCCCCGCATCCGACAGGTTCAGCCGTTCCAGCAACTGCCGGGTGACCGCGCCGGCCTCGTAGCGTTCGACGACCTTGGCGTGACCGGCTTCGCCCAGGCGCCGGCACAGCTCCGGCGAGGAAGCCAGGCGCAGCAGCGCCTCGGCGAGCGCCTGGGTGTCGCCCTCCGGCACCAGCAGGCCGTCGACCTCGTGCTCGATCAGCTGCGCGGGCGCGCCGGTGGCGTAGGCGATTACCGGTTTGCGCCGCGACCAGGCCTCTATGACGGTTCTACCGAAGGTCTCCGGCCCGCCGGAATGCGACACCGAGGCCACCACCACGGCGCGGCAGCTGCGCAGCAGGGCGGAGGGGTCAGCCACGTAGTCGCCGAGCCGGTAGCTGGCGCCGATGCCGAGCCGTTCGATCAACTGCCGCAAGCGCTGTTGAAGCGCCGGGTCATCCTGCGGTCCGCAGGACAACAGGGCCAGTGGCTGCTGGCGCTCGTGCAGGTGATGCAGCGCCAGGGCCAGATCGGTATGGCCCTTCCAGGGATTGAGCGTGGCCAGATGCAGGATCGGACCTTCGTAGGAAACCGCCTCGTCGGGGATTTCCACCATGTCCGGCACCACCGACCAGGGCGAGGGGCCGAAGGGCGCCGTGTACGCGGGGCTCAGGTAGCCCTGGCGCTGCATCACCACGCTGTTCGGTAGCAGAATCGGCGCGCCGGGCAGACGGGCGAAGATGAAATCCAGGTCCTGCCAGAGGTAGTCGCGCACGTAGAGATGGCAGCGTCGGGCCAGCGGGCGGACGAACCGCGCGGCCATGGCGGCGATGAGCGCCGAACGCTGGGTGTTCAGCAGGATCGCGTCGGGGCGATGGCGCAGGAACGCGAGCAGCAGTTGCAGCGCCGCGATTCGCCGGCCGGCGGTGTTCTGGCTGGTGCGCACATGAATCAGGCGCGCATTGGCCGGCAATGCTCCCGGCTGTAGCAGGCGCTCCCGGTGCGCATTGCTCTGGGCGAAGATCACCACCCGCAGGTCCGCTGGCAAATGACGCAGGACGATCTCGATGCTGCGCTCGGCGCCGCCGTAGCCCTGCTCGATGGAGAGGATGAACAGGGTTTTCATGGCCGCGCGTACTGCTGTCGGCAGAGCGCCCAGCCGGCGTTCGCGATGCGTTCGGCAAGCTCGCGCCGGGTCGCCAGGGCGACGATTGATGCGGCGAATTCCTCGGCGCCGTGGGCCGCCAGGTAGTGCTCGCCGGACGTCACCGCGAGGCCGCGCACGCCTTGCCGGGTGGAAATCACCGGGCGGCGGTGGGCGAAACCTTCGAGCGTCTTGAGCTTGGTCCCGCCGCCGGCGAACAGCGGGACCAGGACGATGTGGCTGCGCGCATAGCAGTCGCCAAGGTCGCCGGCCTCGGCGCTGAACTCTACCTGCGGCGTGCGAAGCAGTGCCTGCAGCGACGGGGAGGCATGCCGGCCGACGATGCGCAGGCGCCAGGGCGAGGTTAGCGTCGCTGACAGGCGGGGTATCAGGCGCGTCACCAGAAAGCGCACGGCTTCTTCGTTGGGCGGGTAGTTCAGCGTGCCGACGAACAGCAGGCCAAGCGTCCCGTCGCCGGGCAGCTCGGCAGGCGTCGCCGGCAGGGCGATCCGGTTGGGCCGGCAGGCGATTGACAGGCCGGGACGCGCCGGCAAGTGCCGCGCATCGTCGCTCGCGGCCAGGTAGAGGGTTCGGTACTGCCGCGCGATGTCGCGCTCGACCAGGCGGTACTGGATCGCCGTGGACAGCCCGCGCAGCGCGTCGCGGTACTGGCCCATGCGCCAGGAGGCCAGCGCCACGCTGGTTCGCGTGCGGGACTCCAGATCGTCCAGGTCGAGTGCGCAGTCGGCGTGCGGATAGCGCGCGGCCAGCGCGGTCCCGAGGTCTTGCAGGTAAAGCCGGAACACCACGATGCGCTGCACCGTCTCGCCGGCGAGGCGGGCTTCCAGCGCCTCCAGCGTCGATGTCGACGTCCACTGCTGCCAGTCGCTGACGAAGCGACGGGAACACAGGGCAAGCAGCGGCAGAGACAGGCCTGCCAGGCGGCGATAGCGGCGCGTCGTGCTGACCCCGTCCGCCAGCGGCCAGACCGCTTCGGCGGGATAGTCCGCGGGCAACGTCGGCCAGCTGTCGCGGTCACCGGCCACCAGCAGGTGCACACGGTGCTCGCGGCTCAGCGTCTGCAGCCAGTCCCAGGCGCGCAGCGCGCGGCCCGAGCCGCCCGGCAAGGGCAGGACCGGCGTGACGAACAGGGCAACCGGTCTGGATGTCATTCGGCGTTCGCCGCCAGGTCTTCGAGCACGCCGTTCTGCAGGCGCACGGTGCGGTCGGCGAAGCGCAGGTTGCTGCTGCGGTGGGTGATGTAGACCACGCTCATCGCCGGGCACTCGCTGCGCAGCCGGGACAGCAGGCGGGTTTCGCTGGCTTCGTCGAGGCCGGAAGTGGCCTCATCCAGCAGCAGCAGGTCCGGGCGCCGGTACAGCGCCCGCGCCAGTGCCAGCCGCTGGCGTTCCCCGCCGGAAAGCCGTGCGCCGTCGGCGCCGGCCGCGGCCCGGCGGCGGCCCGCCCCGCGGGGGGGGGCCCCCCCCCCCCCCGCCCGGCGGCCC
>NZ_JASCPA010000071.1:0-19567 GCF_029959715.1 Pseudomonas sp. PS02288
GGGCCGGCTTTGGTCTAAACCCCCCCGCGCCCGGGGGGCGCGCCCCCCCTCGACGCGCCGGCCGGCGTCCTCGGCCAGGCCGCGGATCATCCGCAGGCCGAGGCGGATCGCCGGCTGGTCGCCCGCGTCGGGCTCCAGGCCGCAATCCCAGTCGCTGTGGCGCACGTCCACCGGGTGCGTGGCGATGCCGTGGCGGCGCGCGTCCTGCAGGACCTGGTCGGGGTTGTAGAAGCCCATCGGCCAGCTGTTGATCAGTGCGCAGGCGAACGCCGCCGGCTCGTGGCATTTCAGCCAGCAACTGGCGTAGGTCAACAGGGCGAAGCTGGCGGCGTGGGATTCGGGAAAGCCGTAGCTGCCGAAACCCCTGATCTGCTCGAAGATGCGCGCGGCGAACTCGGCCGAGTAGCCATTGGCGAGCATCCGTGTCATCAGCCGTTCCTGATGCGGCTCCAGCCCGCCGTGGCGCTTCCAGGCGGCCATCGAGCGGCGCAGCTCGTCCGCCTCGCCGGGTGAATAGTCGGCGGCGATCATTGCCACTTCCATGACCTGTTCCTGGAACAACGGCACGCCGAGGGTGCGCTTGAAAACCTTCTCCAGCCTCGGCGGATAGTCGACCGGCTCCTCGCCATTCCGGCGCCGCAGGTAGGGATGGACCATGTCGCCCTGGATCGGCCCGGGACGCACGATGGCGACCTCGATCACCAGGTCGTAGAAGGTTTGCGGGCGCAGCCGCGGCAGCATGGCCATCTGCGCCCGCGACTCGATCTGGAACACGCCGACGGTGTCGGCGCGGCTGATCATCGCGTAGGTTTTCGCGCACTCCTGCGGCAGGTTCGCCAGTGTCCATTGCCGGCCGCGATAGCCTTTCACCAGATCGAAACAGCGGCGCAGCGCGCTGAGCATGCCCAGCGCGAGGATGTCGACCTTGAGCAGGCCGACCAGGTCGAGGTCGTCCTTGTCCCACTGGATGATGCTGCGCCCGGCCATCGCCGCGTTTTCCACCGGCACCAGGCTGTGCAGCGGCTGCTCGGATATGACGAAGCCGCCGGGGTGCTGCGACAGGTGGCGGGGGAAGCCGATCAGCTCGCCGGTCAGCGCCAGAACCCGGCGCATGATCGGGCTCTGCGGGTCGAAACCGGCTTCGCGCAGGCGCTCCTCGGGCGGCAGCTCGCCGCTCCAGCGCCCGCAGCAGTCGGCCAAGGCGTTGATCTGGTCGGGCGGCAGGCCGAGCGCCTTGGCCACGTCGCGCACCGCGCCGGCGCCGTGGTAGGTGCTGGCCACGGCGGTGAGCGCGGCGCGCGTGCGGCCGTAGCGACGGAATACGTACTGGATGACTTCCTCGCGGCGTTCGTGCTCGAAGTCGACGTCGATGTCCGGCGGCTCGTTGCGCTCTTTGGAGAGGAAACGCTCGAACAGCAGGTTGGAGTTCGCCGGGTCCAGCTCGGTGATGCCGAGCACGAAGCACAGCGTCGAGTTGGCCGCCGAGCCGCGGCCCTGGCAGAGGATGCGTTCATTGCGGGCGAACTGGACGATGTCGTGCACGGTGAGGAAGTAGCTCTCGTACTCGAGCTCGGCGATCAGCTTCAGTTCGTGTTCGAGGTTCCTGCGCGCCTTGTCGGGGATGCCCTGGGGCCAGCGCCAGGGGACGTTCTTCTCGGCGAGATGGCGCAGCCAGGTGGTCGGCGTATGGCCTTCGGGCACCAGTTCGCGCGGGTACTGGTAGCGCAACTGGCCTAGGTCGAAGCGGCAGCGCGCGGCGATGCGCAGGCTTTCCTCAAGCAGCTCGGCGGGGTACAGCCCGGCCAGCTCCTCGCGCCGGCGCAGGTGGCGCTCGCCGTTGGGGAACAGCCGGTGCCCGGCCTCGGCCACCGGCAGGTGGTGGCGGATCGCGCTCATGCAGTCCTGCAGCGCGCGCCGGCCACGGGCGTGCATGTGCACGTCGCCGCTGGCCACGGCGGAAATGCCGAGGTCCGTGGCCAGCGCCAGCAGGTTCGTCAGGCGGCGGGCGTCGTCCGGGCCGCGGTGCAGCTCCACGGCCAGCCACAGGCGCTCGGGGAACCGCTCGCGCAGCCAGCGGCCATCGGCGAGCGGCGTTTCGCCCTGGGCTGGCCAGAGCGCCAGCAGGCCGTCCAGCGGCCCCTCGAAATCCTCGCGCAGCAGGCAGTAGCTGCCTTTCTTCGCCCGGCGGCGGGCGACGCTGATCAGCCCGCAGAGCCTCTGGTAGCCGGCCAGGTCTTCCGCCAGCAGGATGATCTTCGGCCCGTCCTCGAGCTGCATCTCGCTGCCGACGATCAGCGCCAGCTCGGCCTTTTTGGCCGCCTGCCAGGCGCGCACGATGCCGGCCAGGCTGCATTCGTCGGTGATCGCCAGCGCCGCATAGCCATGCTGCCTGGCGCGCTCGAACAGCTCCTGCGCACTGGACGCGCCGCGCTGGAAGCTGAAGTTCGACAGGCAGTGCAGCTCGGCGTAGGCGGGCGGGGCGCTCATGCGAACCAGCCGTGCAGCTGCAGCGGGCCGTCGTCGCCGACCCGGCGGTAGGCCCAGGCGCGCTGGCCGCTGCGGGTTTCCACCCGGTAATAGTCGCGGCGCACGTCGCCGCCGTCCCACCAGCCGGACTCGATGCGCTCGGGGCCGGCGAGGATGCGTGGCGCGAATTCGCGCAGGGGCTGGGTTTCGCGCAGCAGCCAGGCCGGGCGCGGTGCCTCCTGTTGCAGGGTTTCCGAACGTGCGACGGGCGCCGCCTGCCAGGCACGTTCCGGGCGATGGTCGGCGACGGCACCGAGGCCCAGCACGGCGTCGTCGCCGAGGCGTGCGCGCAGGCGTTCGCGCAACTGTTCCCAGGGCAGCGATTGCTGCGGGCGTTCGTCGAACAGCTCGCGGTGCTGCGGAACGAACGCCGGCAGGTCGCGCGCGACCAGGCGCATGGCCTGCACCGGCGCGGGCACCTGCAGCTGCTCGAGGCGTCCGCGCGCCAGTTCGAAGAGCATCGCCGCCTCGCGCTCGGCGGCGAGCAGGCCGACCGGCAGGCTGCTGTCCTTGCCGCTGCGGTGCTCCAGGTACAGGGTGAAGCGTTGCACGCCGCTGTCGCGGCCGGCGAGGAAGGCGGCCAGGTCGCCGGTCAGGCGGCGCAGCGGGAACAACAGCGCCTGGTGCGACTCGACCTCGAAGTTCAGCTCGATGCGCACATCGAAGCGATCCGGTGGCGCGTAGCAGCGCAGCGCCAGCGGCCGTTCGCCGAACAGCGTATCGAGGTGCCGCAGCACGTCCTGCGGGAAACGCCTGGCGAGGCTCTCGCGGGGCAGGTTGCGGACCTGCTGCAACTGGCGCACGCCCATGCGGGCGAAGGCGCTGGCCACCTCGCGGGTGAAACCGACGCGCTCGATGGGCATCCGCCCGAGGGCTTCGGCGAGGCCCGCGGCGTCCACCGCCAGGCCGTCGTGGGCGTTGGCCAGCATGCGCGCGGCGGCGGGATTGGGTGCGACGACGATGCGCTGGCGAAAGCCCAGCGCGTTCAGCTCGTCGCGCAGGCGCGCTTCGAAGCGCGGCCAGGGGCCGAACAGCCCGAGGCTGGATTCCACCTCCAGCAGCAGGCAGCGCGGATAGTGCAGGCTGACGTGGGAACTGAAGCGATAGGCCCAGGCGGCGAGGAACTGCTGGGCGCGCTCGATGCGTGCGGGGTCGTATTCGAGCAGGGCGAAGTCGCGGCTCAGGGCCTGCGCGGCGCCCAGCGACTGGCCGGGACGCAGGCCGAGGGCGCGCGCGGCCGGGTTGACCGTCTGCAGCACGCGGCGCTGTGGCGTGCCGCTGATCAGCGCGAGGGCGGCGTCGGGATCGGCGCGGCCGCGCAGCACGCTGTCCAGCGCCAGTTGCGGCAGCAGTATGCAGGCCCAGCGCATGTCCGACTCAATGCCACGCCGCGAGCGGGATGGGCGCCGCGGCGGCGAGCCCGCCCCGGCACTTGAGCACGCGCAACTGCGCCGGGCGATTGTCCACCGCCAGGCGCAGCGCGGCCGGCGACGGATTGACCGCCTCGCGCAGCGGACGGTAGGCGAAGGCCAGGGTCTGGCCGCTCTCGGCCGCCACCTGCAGCCGGCGCAGGGCACGGTCGTCGGCCTGCTGCGGCCAGCACAGCACCGCGCCGCAACTGCCGGAGCGCAGGCACTGCTCGGCGGCCCACAGGGCATCGCGCCCGCTGGCATCGATCAGCGCCAGCTGGCGCAGGTCGACGCCGGCCGCCAGCCAGGCCTGCGGATAGGGGAGGAAGGGCGGTGCCACCAGCACCACGCGCTCGCCCTTGGCGGTCAGTCGCGCCAGGGTCGGCCAGAGCAGTTGCAGCTCGCCGATGCCCTCGGCGGCGATGAGGATTTCGCTGAGCGCCGCCTCCGGCCAGCCGCCGGCCGGCAGCACCGCGTCCAGCGCGGCATGCCCGGTCGGCTGCGCGCTCGCCGGCCGGCTTTCCGCCTGGCCACGCCAGACCCGACGCTGGTCGAGCAGGCTGTCGAGGGCGACCGGCGCGGCGCTCATTCGCGGCGCACCAGGCCGCAGAACACGCCTTCGATGGCCAGTTCCTGGTCGTCGCGAACGACGATCGGCGCGTAGGCCGGGTTGCGTGGCAGCAGGCGGATGGTGTCGCCGGCGCGCTCGAAGCGCTTGATGGTGACTTCGCCATCGAGGCGGGCGACGACGATCTGGCCGTCGCGCGCCTCGCTGCTGCGGTGCACGCCGACCAGGTCGCCGTCGAGGATGCCGTCCTCGATCATCGAGTCGCCCTGCACCCGCAACAGGTAGTCCGGCAGCTTGGAGAAGGTCTGGCGGTCCAGCAGCAGGTGGCCGTGGAGGTCGGCGTCCGGGCCGATCGGCGCGCCGGCGGCGACCCGGCCGAGCACCGGGATTTCCAGCAGTTCCGGGCGCGGCGCCCGGTCCACCAGGCGGATGCCGCGCGCCTGGTTCGGCACCACCTCGATCAGCCCGGCCTCGGCCAGGGCGACGATGTGCTTGCGCGCGACACCGCGCGAGGCGAAGCCGAAGGCTTCGGCGATTTCCGCCAGGCTCGGCGGCTGGCCGTTCCCGGCGATGCGGTCGCGGATGAAATCGAGGATGGCGCGGCGGCGCGGAGACAATGTATTCATGGGATACATTTGTACTCTTTTCCCGTCGCCGCTGCCTAGAGGCGTTCGTCGGCGCGTGCCGTTCGCGCGTGTTCCTTCAGGCGCTGAGGCGGCCGCGCAGCCTGCCGAGCATGCCCAGCAGGCTGGCGACCTTTTCCTTGTCCGCCTGTTGGCGCGGCAGTTCCGCCTGGCGCAGCGCGATCTGCTCCGGCCGCGACTTCCAACTCAGCGACTGCTTGGCTGCGGCCTTCAGCCCCTGCTCGAACAGGCCGCGGCGGATTGGCTTGGGCAGGTAGCGGAAGATCTGCGCCTCGTTGATCAGCTTGAGCAGCGCGGTGGTGTCGCGGAACGGCGTCACCACCAGGCTGAGCAGGCGCGGATGGGCCTGGGCGAGGGATTTCAGCAGCGGCGTGGTGTCCTCGCCGGCGAACACCAGGTCGCTGACCAGCAGGTCGACGGATTCCTCGTTGAGCAGCTCCAGCGCCTCTTCCAGGTCGCGGGCGCGCAGCAGGCGATGGCCGCCGCTGGAGCAGAAGCCGCCGACGCAGTCCAGCGTCTGTGGGTCGTCGTCGAGCAGCAGCACGTTGAGCGAGGAGGGCAGCAGGCCACCGTCGCGGGCCGGCCCGGCGAGCAGCTGGCGGTTGGCGATCTCCGCCGCGCCGCGCAGGGTCTGGGCCATTTCCTGCGGGTCCCAGGGCTTGTTCAGGTAGCGGTAGATGCCACCGTTGTTCAGCGCTTGCACCGCCGCGTCGAGGTCCGAATAGCCGGTGAGCAGGATGCGGATGCTGTCCGGGGCGATCTCGCGCGCGCGTTCGAGGAGTTCGGCGCCGCTCATCTGCGGCATGCGCTGGTCGCTGACGATGATCTGCACCGGCTCGCTGCGCAGGCGTTCCAGGGCACGCAGCGGGTCGCTCTCGGTAAGCACTTCGTAGTGCCGGCGGAACTGCAGGGAGAGGCTGCGCAGGATGCGTTCCTCGTCATCGACGAAGAGGATGCGGATGGGCGTGCTCATGGATCAGGCGCTCCTTTTCAGTTCGGTGGCTCGATTGCGCGGCAGGCAAATGAGGAAGCGCGTACCGCGCCCGACTTCCGAGGCCACGCGGATGCTGCCGCCGTGGTCCTGGATGATCTTGAAACTGATGGAAAGCCCCAGGCCGGTGCCTTGGCCGACCGGTTTGGTGGTGAAGAAAGGGTCGAAGATGCGTTCGCGCACCTCCGCCGGCATGCCGCGCCCGCTGTCCTGCACGGAGATGAACAGCGCCTCGGCGTCGGCCCAGCTCTTCACCTGGATCTGCCCGTAGTCGTCCATCGCCTGGGCAGCGTTGGTGAACAGGTTGAGCAGCACCTGATTGATCTGCGAGGGTGCGCAGGCGATGCGCGGCAGCTCGCCGAGCAGCTGGATCACCTGCGCCTTGTCCTTGAGGCTGTTGGAGGCGATCAGCAGGGCGCTGCGGATGCAGTCGTTGAGATCGACCTCTTCGCTCAGCGCGCGGTCGAGGCGGGAGAAATCCTTCAGCCCGGCTACCAGCTCGCCGATCTGCCCGAGGCCGTAGAGGGTGTCGGCGAACAGCTGGTCGAGGTCGTCGGCCAGCGCTTCCGGGGCGGCCTGCCGGCGCTGCTCGGCGGCGTTATCGAAAGCATCGCTCAGACGTTGCTCGTCGCACGCCGGATCGTTCAGGCAGTCGGCCAGCTCGGCCTGGCTGGCGGCCAGGCGCAGCAGTGGCTCGCTCAGCTCGTTGATCAGCTGGACGTTGTTCTTCACATAGCCCAGCGGGGTGTTCAGCTCGTGGGCGACGCCGGCGACCATCTGTCCGAGCGAGGCCATCTTCTCCGACTGCACCAGCTGCGCCTGGGATTCCTTGAGTTCGACCAGCGCCCGGTGCAGTACCTGATTGCGCTGGGCGATGCGGTCGTCCATCGCCTTGAGCAGGTCGAGCACCGTGCCCAGCCCCCGGTAGCGGCCCTCGCCATCGACGAGGATGAAGTCTTCGGTGATCGGGTAGTGCAACTGGCTGGTGATCTGCCGCGCCGCTTCTTCGAGATCCAGTTCGAGGCTGACCAGCAGCGGCGCCGGATTCATCACGTCGAGCACCGGACGGCGGCCCCAGAGGTCGCGACCAAAGCGCTGCATGAAGATGTCCTGCAGCCCGTAGCGGCTGACCAGGCCCAGCGGGCGCTCGTCCTGATCGACGATCGGCAGCGACAGAAACGACTTGTACTCGCTGGTCAGCAGGCGGTCGGCAACCGCGCTGATGCTCATCTGCGGCCCGAGCGGTGACACTGCCTTGAGCAGCCGCGCCAGGGTGATTTCTTCGGCCATGGCGATCATGTCTCTTATGAAAGTGAACGCCAGTCAAACAGCGCCAAGTTGCCGTCGTGTGACATGCCTGGCATTGCCCGTCACTTTCATCGAAAGTTCACCCGAATTTCATGAGCGCGGAGTCTTGATGAGCAAGGCAGTGGAGACTTTCTACGCGGGTTGCGTGCGGGTGCTGCAAGGCGATGCCGTGCTGATCGCGCAGTTGCAGGCGCGAGGTTTTGCCTGCGAGGCGGGCTACTGGGCGTTCTCGCTGCCGGCGCTGCAGGCGTGGCTGGAGGGGACGGGGATGGACTGCCAGGGCTGGCTGAAGCGGCTCTATGCCAGCGATTTCAATGCGCGGTTGCGGGCGCTGGGTGGTGAGATCGTCATCGCCGAAAACCGCGGCAAGGTCGACGAGAGCCTCTATTGCCTGCGTCGACTGCTGTAGGGGCACCGCGCGTACCTTGGCGGCGATTGTGGTGCGCATGCGCACCCTACGAGGCAAGTGAAACTCGGGGTGCGCCTTGGAGCAATCTGCCGGCTGTATCAGACGCTGCGCCTGGCGCGGCTGAAGAACCAGGCGCTGGCGAGGCCGAGGGCGGCCCAGAACAGGGCGTTGGTCAGCAGGGAGGCGTAGATGAACTCCTGTGCCAGGGCTTCGGGCGCCAGGCTTTGGTGGACGTCCGGCTGCGGCGCGCCGATCAGGTGCGGCACCAGCAGTAACGCCAGACCAAGGATGCGCAGCGCCCAGTTGCGGCCGAAGGCTATCAGCCCCAGACCGGCCGCGGTGGCCAGCGCCGTGCCGATCCACCAGTACTGGCGCAGCAGCAGGTCGGCGGCCGCGGTGCCCGGCACTTCCGGCGGCAGGCCGAGGGACGGCGCCAGGTTGAACACGGCGAAACCGCCCAGGCCCCAGAGCAGGCCCTGCCAGGTCCTGCCGGGTGCGCGCAGGGTGTAGAGGCCGGCGAGCATCAGGGCAAAACCGACCGCCACGACCAGGTTGCCGAGGCCGGTGAACAGGGTGCGCTGCAGGCCGTCTTCCGGGCTCCAGGCTTCGCCGCCGTGCTCATGGGCCGCTGCGCCGGCTTCGTGGCTGTGCTCGGCCTGCGCGCTGGCGCCGGCGTTTTCGTAGGTTTCCGCCTTCAGGATCAGCGGGCTGACCCAAAAGCTCTGCAGCAGGGTCAGGAAAATGGCCGCCAGCAGCCCGGAGAAGCCCGCCGTCTGTGCGATGCGCTTGATCATCGGTTCGCTCCTCAGTGGCAGGGGAAGGCGGCACTGTGGCGGGTGTCGTGGGCGGCGTTGTGCACCAGCTCCATGTGCGAGAACCCGGCGAAGTAGATCAGCGCGGCGCCGATCAGGATGCTGCCGACGGCCAGCGTCAGGCGTTGCGAGAGGGGGAGCGTAACGGCGGTGCTGGAGGGCAGCGTGCGGCTTGTCATGATGAAGACCTTCCAATGAGTCGAGTGATCGGCACGCGTGGAAGGACGCAAGACGGGCAGGCGGGGCGCGTGAATGCGGCAATCGCACACGCGGTGAAGCGGGCCTGTTTCCGGCGCGTCCCGCCCACCGCGGGTTGCCAAAGGGATTCCAGGCCGGTCTCCGGGCTGGCGAGGCGGCCTGTACGTGGCGTACAGGCCTGAAGTCTTCACCTTCCCGGATCGCGGTCCAGTGGTATGCCGAAGGCTTCGCTCGCTTACCGTTGCGGGGGCAGCGCCGGACTCGCTCGATCGCCTGGATCGGACCCACCGGCTTCCCGTTTAACCTCGTGGCGTTGACACGAGACACCTGAAAAACACGCGCCACCTCATCACGAAGGTGGTGCCTCGTCAACCGGGCCGGCGTTCGTGCGATTGCCCCGGCCCCGGCGAAAGGCTACCCTGCCGGCCAACGAACAGGTGCCCCGAGCGCGACCGCGCGAGGGGCTGAAACGGGAAGTCCGGTGACCTCGGGGGTAAACCCTTCGAGCATTCCGGCGCAGCCCCCGCTGCTGTAGAGCCTGACGAAACCGCACGATGCCACTGACTCCGGTCGGGAAGGCGCGGTGATCGGATGAAGGCGAGCCAGAAGACCGGCCTGATTCGAGAACAAGGTACGTACCCCGGGGTGTGGGTGGTTGCCGGTGCTGTCGTCTGCCTCGCGCAGCCTTCCTCAGTCTCGTCACCTGCGCGCGATGCCTGCGCATCGCGTCCCTGCCCGTGGTTCGTGCCATCGAATCCTGCCCGCCCGCGCGGCGGCGCATGGGCCTGGAGTGTGCAGCGATGATCGACGAACAGAAGAAGCAGAACCACGCCGAGCGGATGAAGCGCAAGAAGGAGGTGGTCGACGCCGGCATCGAGCGCGCCCAGGTGGAGCGCGGCATCGTCGTGCTGATCACCGGCAACGGCAAGGGCAAGAGCACCTCCGGCTTCGGCACCCTGTACCGCGCGCTCGGCTACGGCCATCGGGCCGGCGTGGTGCAGTTCATCAAGGGCACCCAGGCTTCGGGCGAAGTCACCTACCTGCGGCAGAACGCGCCGCTGGTGGAGTATCACGCGATGGCCACCGGCTTCACCTGGAACACGCAGAACTGGGACGCCGACAAGCTCGCCGCCGACGAGGCCTGGACCCACGCCTCGCGCATGCTCGCCGACCCGCGGCTGAACCTGGTGCTGCTCGACGAGCTGACCTACATGCTCAAGTACAACTACCTCGACCTGGAGATGGTGCTCGACGCCATCCGTGCGCGCCCGGCCAGCCAGAGCGTGATCATCACCGGCCGCGCGGCCAAGCCCGAGCTGATCGAGCTGGCCGACACGGTGAGCGAGATCCGCGACGTCAAACACGCCTACAACGCCGGCGTGAAAGGCCAGGCGGGTATCGATTTCTGATGCGCAACTGGGCGGTTCGGCGAGTGCGTCGGTCTGCGGCGATGGCGCGTATCCATCCTGCGGGCGGCGCCCATGCGGCGGCGCGCCTGCTGGCCTGGCTGCTGCTCGGGCTCGCGCCGCTGGCCGGCGCGGCCCCGTTGCCGACGGTGGTCTCGACCAACCTCTGCGCGGACATGTTGGCACTGAGCCTGGCGGCCCCGGAGCAACTGCTCTCGGTGTCGCGCAAGAGCCAGGACGCGCGGGTGTCGTCGATGCCCGAGCGGGCGCGGCGCTTTCCGGCCAACGATGCCGGCGCCGAGGAAATCATCGCCCTGCACCCGGACATCGTGCTCGCCTCGCGACGCTGGCAGACGCACAACCGCGCCGAGCTGCTGGCCCGCCACGGCATCCGCACCGTGGTGCTGCCGTACCCGACCACCTGGCAGCAGATTTTCGACAGCACCCGCTTCGTCGCCGCGCAGATCGGTCGCGAGGAGGCCGGCGCCGCGCTGGTGGCCGACGTGCAGGCCCGCCTGGCGCGGCTGCGCCAACATCCGCGCCCGTTCAGCGCGCTCTACCTGCGCGCCAACGGCGGCAGCGCCGGCGCCAACACCTACGTCGACAACGTCTTCCAGGCGGTCGGCGTGCGCAACCACATGGCCGACCTCGGCCGCTCCGGCTGGGGCCGCTATGCCCTCGAGGAGCTCATCGCCCGGCCGCCAGACGTGTTCGTCACCGCCGACCTGCTGGTCGACGACGGTTACGCCAAGTCCGCCTATTCGCGGCACCCGCGCCTGCAGCAACTGATGGCCGCCAGACCGGTGGTCAGCATCGGCGGCAACCGCTGGGGCTGCAGCGACTGGCAACTGGTGATCGCCGCGGAAGACCTCGCCGCCCAGCTCGACCGCCTCGGAGCGCCGCGATGATGCGCCTCGCTCCGGGCCTCAACCTGTTGTTGCTGGCGGCGCTGGCGCTGCTGTTCCTGCTTTCCCTGGGCATCGGGCCGGTGCCGCTGACGCTGGGCGAGGTCGGCCACGCGCTGTTCCGTTCAAGCGCGGAGACGGCGAACCTCGCCGACGTGCTGGTCCAGCAGCACATCATCGTCAACGAGATCCGCCTGCCGCGGGTGCTGCTGGCGATCCTCGTCGGCATGTCACTGGGCACCGCCGGCGCCGCCATGCAGGGCCTGCTGCGTAATCCGCTGGCCGAGCCGGGGCTGCTCGGGGTCAGCTCCAGCGCCAGCCTCGGTGCGGTGCTCTGCCTGTATTACGGCGTCAGCGCGCTGAGCCCCTGGCTGGTGCCGGCCTCGGCGATGGGCTGCGCGGCGCTGGCGACCCTGGTGCTCTACGCCATCGCCCGGCAACGCGCGAGCAACCTGACGCTGATCCTCTGCGGCGTGGCGCTGTCGTCTCTGGCGGCGGCGGCGACCTCGCTGGCGATCAACCTAGCGCCGAACCCCACCGACATGCAGGACATCGTGCTCTGGCTGATGGGCTCGCTGAGCGACCGCAGCTTCGCCGATATCCGCCTGTGCCTGCCGTTCATCGTCGCCGGGCTGTTGCTGCTGTTCGCCTGCGGCCCGCAACTGGACGCGCTGACCCTCGGCGAGGACGAAGCCAGCAGCCTCGGCGTCAACCTGCCGCGGCTGCGCGTGCAGATCATCCTCGGCACCGCGCTGTGCGTCGGCGCCAGCGTCGCGGTGACCGGCTCGATCGGTTTCGTCGGCCTGGTGGTGCCGCACCTGCTGCGCAAGGCGGTCGGCTATCACCCGTCGCTCCTGCTGTTCTCCAGCGCCCTCGGCGGCGCGCTGTTGCTGCTGGCGGCGGACATCGTGCTGCGCCTGGTCAGCGGCGAGCAGGAGCTGATGCTCGGCGTGGTCACCGCGATGATCGGCGCACCGTTCTTCCTCGCCCTGGTGCTGCGTCAGCGCAGGGGGGCGGCATGAAGCAGCTGCACCTGCGCGACCTCGGTGTCGAGATCGACGGCCGCCGGCTGGTCGACGGCGTCTCGCTGACGCTGCAGTCGGGCGAGTTGCTCGGCCTGATCGGGCCCAACGGCGCCGGGAAGAGCAGCCTGCTCAAGGCCCTGGCGCATTTGCTGCCGTATAGCGGCGAACTGCTGCTGGACGGCGTCGCGCTGGGTGAACTGTCACCGCGCGAGCGCGCGCTGCGCTGCGCCTACCTCGGCCAGGGCGACCAGAGCAGCTGGCCGCTGCGCCTGCGCGACTACGTGGCCCTCGGCCGCCTGCCGCACCGCGGCGGCTGGGGCGTACCGGCGCGCCGGCGCGGCGCGGACGAGCAGGCGATCGACGCCGCGCTGGCGCAGATGCACCTGGGCGCGCTGGCCGAACGGCGTTTCGACCAGCTGTCCGGCGGCGAACGCGCGCGCGCGCGGCTGGCCCGTGCACTGGCGGTGGGCAGCCCGCTGCTGCTGGCCGACGAGCCGGTGGCGGCGCTCGACCCGTTCCACCAGTTGAACGTGATGGAACTGCTGCGCCAGCAGTGCGCGCAGGGCAAGGCGGCGCTGGTGGTGCTGCACGACCTGACCCTGGCCAGCCGCTTCTGCGACCGCATCATGCTGCTCGACCAGGGCCGCGTGGTGGACTGCGGCAGCGCGCGACACGTACTGACCCCGAAGAACCTGCAGCAGGTCTACCGCGTGCAGGCGATGCTCGGCGAACACCAGGAGCAGCGCTTCGTGCTGCCCTGGTCGTGTCGCCAGGACGGAGAAAACCCATGACCAGCCAATTGATGCTCTGCGAAACCTGCGGCGGCGCCGATGCCAGTCAGCCCGAGGCACCGCGCAAGGGCGCGCTGTTCGCCGATCAGGTCGAACGCCTGGCACGGCAACAGGAGGAAGCCGGCGCCGCGCCGCTGGCGATCACCCGCACGCGCTGCCTGATGGCCTGCCAGCGGCACTGCACGGCGCTGCTGCGCGGACCGGGCAAGATCGGCTACGTGCTCGGCGACCTCGCCGCCGACCAGGACGCCGCCGAGGCGCTGCTTGACTACGCGCGCAAGCACCAGCAATCCGATACCGGCCAGGTGCCGTTCCGCACCTGGCCCGCCGGCATCAAGGGCAAGTTCATCGCGCGCATTCCGGTGTTCGAGCAATGAGTGCTGCAAGGGCGCATCAGCGGTCATCCACACACGAAACCGTAGGGTGGGTTAGCGGCGAGTGCGCGAGATGACTAGCCGCAACGCACAGGGTCACCGCCGCGTAACCCGCCAGGTGGTGTCCGGTGGAGCGATTCTTTCATCTACCGCGACACCGCCCGGTGGATCGGTGGAGCGTGATCCACCCTACGAAAGCCTTATCGATCTTCAGAGGAAAACCCATGTCCAGCCAGGCCAAGATTCCCGTCACCATCGTCACCGGCTTTCTCGGCAGCGGTAAGACCACGCTCCTGCGCCACATCCTGGAGAACGCCGACGGCCGCCGCATCGCGGTGATCGTCAACGAATTCGGCGAGCTGGGCATCGACGGCGACATCCTGCGCGGCTGCGGCATCGGTTGCGACGAGGATGGCGTGGAGCAGGCCGGCCAGCTCTACGAGCTCTCCAACGGCTGCATGTGCTGCACCGTGCAGGAGGAGTTCTATCCGGTGATGCGCGAGCTGATCGAGCGCCGCGGCCACATCGACCACATCCTCATCGAAACCTCGGGCCTGGCGCTGCCCAAGCCGCTGGTGCAGGCCTTCCACTGGCCGGAAATCAAGAACGCCTGCACCGTCGATGCGGTGGTCACGCTGGTGGACGTGCCGGCGGCGGCTGCTGGCCAGTTCGCCGCCAACCCTCAGGCGGTGGACGCGCAGCGCCGCGCCGACCCCAACCTGGATCACGAATCGCCGCTGCACGAGCTGTTCGAGGACCAGTTGATGGCCGCCGACCTGGTGGTACTGAGCAAGACCGACCTGGTCGCGCCCGCCGCCGTCGAGCAGGTCACCGCGCTGGTGCGCGAGGAACTGCCGGCGCAGGTCAAGGTGCTCGCCAGCGACAAGGGTTGCCTCGATCTGGAGCTGATCCTCGGGCTGTCCAGCGCCTCGGAGGAAACCATCCACCTGCGCGAAAGCCACCACGATCACGAGGAGGGCGAGGAGCACGACCACGACCTGTTCGACTCGGTGGTGGTGAAGCTGCCGCGGGTGGACCGTGAGCGCCTGCTGGCGACCCTGCAGGTGCTGGTCGAGCAGCACGCCATCTACCGCATCAAGGGCTTCGTGGCGCTGCCGGGCAAGCCGATGCGGCTGGTGGTGCATGGCGTCGGCCAGCGTTTCGACAGCTACTTCGACCGCCGCTGGAACGCCGACGAAACGCCGTCCACGCACCTGGTGCTGATCGGCCAGGCACTGGATGCCCAGGCATTGCAAAATGCGCTGCAGGCCGCCGTGGCCGAGGGCTGAGCCGATGCACATGCTGACGGCGCTGCCCGGCGGATACGTGGACGAGAGCGGGGCGATCATCACCCGCCTCGAACAGGACCCGGCGGACATCATCATCCTCAGCGCCGCCGACACCACCCTGGCGCTGCTCGCCGCCGCCCATCCGCAGGCCGGCGCGGCGGACGTCGCCTATCCGTCGGTGCGCCTGGCGAACCTGATGCACCTGCGCCAGCACGCTTCCATCGACCTCTACCTGGACGAGGTGCTGCAGCACGCGCGACTGATCGTCATCGATCACCTCGGCGGCGAAAGCTACTGGCCCTACGGCACCGAGCAGGTGGTCGCGCTGTGCCGGCGCAAGGGCATCGCCCTGGCGATGTTCTCTGGCGACATGAGCGAGGACCCCAACCTCACCGCGCTGAGCACCGTCGATGCGTCGACCTGCCATACGCTCTGGCGCTACCTGCGCGAGGGCGGCGCGGGCAACGCGCGCGAGCTGTACCGTTTCATCGGCACGCAGTTCTTCGGCCTCGATAGGGCGCCGCGCCCGCCGCGCGCGCTGCCGCCGATCGCCGTGTTCCACCCCGCGCAGGACAACGCCGGCGTGGCCGACTGGCAGGCGCAGTGGATCGCCGGCGCGCCCTGCGTGGCGCTGCTGTTCTACCGCGCGCACCTGCAGGCCGGGAACACGCGGGTGTTCGCCGCGCTCTGCGAGCGCCTGTTGGCGCAGGGGCTGAACCCGCTGCCGATCGCGCTACTGTCGCTCAAGGACCCGCTGTGCCTGAGCAGCCTGCGCGAGCTCTGCGCCGGCCATGACGTGGCGCTGATCCTCAACACCACGGCGTTCTCCCAGTCGGCGATGGACGATCCCGGCGACCACGCCCTGGCCGGCGACATCCCGGTGCTGCAGGTGGTGCTTTCCGGCGGCAACCAGCAGAGCTGGCGCGCCGACCCGCACGGCCTGGCGCCGCGCGACATGGCCATGCACGTGGCCCTGCCGGAAGTCGACGGGCGCATCATCAGCCGCGCGGTGAGCTTCAAGGGCTTCGGCGTGCGCAGCGCGCTGACCCAGAGCGACGTGGTGGAGTACCAGCCGCTGGAGGAACGCATCGATTTCGTCTGCGCGCTGGCGCGGCGCTGGTGCCGGCTGCGCGCGCTGGCCAATCCGCAGAAACGCCTGGCGCTGGTGCTGGCGAATTATCCGACCCGCGAGGGCCGCATCGGCAACGGCGTCGGCCTGGACACGCCGGCCTCGGCGATCGAAATCCTTCGCCGCCTGGCCGACGAGGGCTACGCGGTAAACGGCATTCCCGCCGACGGCGACGCGCTGATGCACCTGCTCAAGCAGGGCGTCACCAACGATCCCGACCAATGGGCGCTGCGCCCGGCGAAGCAGAGCCTGGCGCTGGCCGATTACCAGCGCTTTTTCGACGCGCTGCCGGCCACCAGCCGCGCCGCCATCCTCGCCCGCTGGGGCGCGCCGGAGCAGGACCCGATGCTGCGCCAGGGCCGCTTCATGATCGCCGGCGTGCGTCTCGGCCAGGTGTTCGTCGGCATCCAGCCGGCGCGCGGCTATCACCTCGACCAGAAGGCCAACTACCACGACCCGGACCTGGTGCCGCCGCATTACTACCTGGCGTTCTACCTGTGGCTGCGCGAGCACTGGCGCAGCGACGCCATCGTCCACGTCGGCAAGCATGGCAACCTGGAATGGCTGCCAGGCAAGAGCGTGGCGCTGAGCGAAGAATGCTGGCCGGACCTGGTGTTCGGCCCGATGCCGCATCTGTATCCGTTCATCGTCAACGATCCGGGCGAGGGCACCCAGGCCAAGCGCCGCGCCCAGGCGGTGATCATCGATCACCTGATGCCGCCGCTTACGCGCGCCGAAAGCTACGGCCCGACCCGCGACCTGGAGCGCCTGATCGACGAATTCTACGAGGCGCTGACCCTCGACCCGCGGCGCGCCGGCCTGCTGCGCAAGCAGATCCTCGGACTGATCACCGCGCAGAACCTGCACGCCGACCTCGGCCTGGAAACGCCGTGCAACGCCGAGGAGGAACAACTGCTGCTCAACCGCACCGACAGCTACCTCTGCGAGCTGAAGGAAAGCCAGATCCGCGACGGCCTGCACGTGTTCGGCCGCTCGCCGCAGGGCCGCCTGCAACGCGACACCCTGCTGGCCCTGGCGCGGCACGGCGTCGGCGACGGCCTGGGCGGCAACGCCAGCCTGGTTCGCGCGTTGGCCCAGGACCTGTTGCCCGGCGCCGATTTCGATCCGCTGGATGACGACTGGAGTCTGCCCTGGACCGGCCCGCGACCGGCCGCCCTGGCGGACATCGACGAACAGCCCTGGCGCACCCGCGGCGATACCCGCGAGCGGCTGGAGCTGCTGGCGCTGGGGTTGCTGGAGGAGGGCGCCCGGCGCGCGCCCGACCCCGAGTGGGCGCGCACCGCCGCCGTCATGCAGCGCGTCGACGGCGATCTGCGCCCGCGCCTGCAAGCCTGCGGAGCGCAGGAGCTGTACCAGCTGTGTCGCGGCCTGGCCGGTCGATTCGTGCCGCCGGGGCCGAGCGGGGCGCCGTCGCGCGGCCGGCCGGACGTGCTCCCCACCGGGCGCAACTTCTTCTCCGTCGACACGCGGATGATCCCCACGCCGACCGCCTGGGCGCTGGGCGAGAAATCCGCCGCGCTGCTGGTCGAGCGCTTCGTCCAGGACAACGGCGACTACCCGCGCAGCATCGGCCTCTCGGTGTGGGGCACGGCGACCATGCGCACCGGCGGCGACGACATCGCCCAGGCCTTCGCCCTGCTCGGCGTGCGCCCGCAGTGGGCCGAGGGGAGTTTTCGCGTTACCGATTTCGAGGTGCTGCCGGGCAAGCGTCTGGACCGCCCGCGGGTCGACGTCACCCTGCGCGTGTCGGGCTTCTTCCGCGACGCCTTCGCCAACGTCATGCAGATGTTCGACGCCGCCGTGCAGCGCGTCGCCGAGCTGGACGAGTCGGAAGCGATCAACCCGATCCGCGCGCGCATCCGCCGCGAGACGGCCGAATTGCAGGCCCGTGGTCTGGACGCCGCCAGTGCGCGCCAGCAGGCTGGCTTCCGCGTCTTCGGCGCCAAGCCCGGTGCCTACGGCGCCGGCCTGCAGGGGCTGATAGACTCGCGCGACTGGCAGACCGACGCCGACCTGGCCAACGCCTACCTGAACTGGGGCGGCTACGCCTACGGGCAGAAGGTCTACGGCGCGCAGGACCGCGACGGTTTCGCCCGGCGCCTGGCGCAGGTCCAGGCGGTGGTGCAGAACCAGGACAACCGCGAGCACGACTTGCTCGATTCCGACGACTACTACCAGTTCCACGGCGGCATGAGCGCGGCCGCGCGGCACCTCTCCGGCACGCAGCCGGCGATGCTCTTCGGCGACCACAGCAACCCGCAGGCGCCGAAGGTGCGCAACCTGGCCGAGGAAATCAGCCGGGTGATGCGCGCGCGGGTGACCAACCCGAAGTGGATCGATGGCGTGAAGCGCCACGGCTACAAGGGCGCCTTCGAGATGGCCGCGACCGTGGACTACCTGTTCGCCTTCGACGCCACCACCGGCGTGGTCCGCGACGACCAGTACGCCAGCCTGACGGACGCCTACCTGGGCGATCCCTCAACCCGCGAGTTCCTCCAGCGACACAACCCCGACGCCCTGCTGGACATCAGCGAGCGCCTGCTCGAAGCCATCCAGCGCGGCCTCTGGCAAGCGCCGGGCGATTACCGCGAATGCATTGAAAACCAGCTGATCGCCACCGAACAGCATCTGGAAGACTAATCCCATGAACCGCCCACATTTCCCGTTCTCCGCCCTGCATGGCCAGCCGCAGCTGCAACTGGCGCTGCTGCTGGCGGCCATCGACCCGCAGATCGGCGGCGTGCTTATAGAGGGGCCGCGCGGTACCGCCAAGTCCACCAGCGCCCGCGCGCTGGCCGACCTGTTGCCGGCCGGGCGCTTCGTCAACCTGCCGCTGGGCGCCAGCGAGGAACAGCTGGTGGGCTCGCTGGACATCCAGGCGGCGCTGCAGGACGGCCGCGTGGACTTCCGCCCCGGCCTGCTGGCCCGCGCCAACGGCGGCGTGCTCTATGTCGACGAGGTCAACCTGCTGGCCGACGCACTGGTAGACCTGCTGCTGGACGTCTGCGCCAGCGGCGTCAACCGCATCGAGCGCGACGGCATTTCCCACCAGCACGAGGCGCGCATCGCCCTGATCGGCACCATGAACCCGGAAGAGGGCGAACTGCGTCCGCAACTGCTCGACCGCTTCGGCCTGTTCGTGCGCCTCGGCGAACGCATCGAGCCGGTGGCGCGCGAGGCCATCGTGCGCAGCCGGCTGCGCTTCGACCGCGACCCGCAGGGTTTCGTCGAAGACCAGCGAGCGGCGCAGGAGGCGCTGATGCAGCGCCTGGAACGGGCGCGGGCGAAGGCCGGGCAACTGGAATTCGACGATGCGCTGCACCGCCAGGTCAGCGACCTCTGCTACGCCGCCGGCGTGGAAGGCGTGCGCGCCGACCTGGTGCTGCTGCGCGCTGCCTGCGCGCACGCGGCTTGGCAGGGCCACGCGCGGATCGGCGCCGCGGATGTCGCGGCGGTGGCCGAACTGGTGCTGGCGCACCGCCGCAAACTGCCGCCTGACGCGCCGCCACCCTCGCCGCGCGCCGAGCCGCCGCGGGAAGAGGGCGCCGCCGCGCCGGATGGCGGCAACGACTGGGGCGAACTGCCGCCGCAGGCGGTGCCCACCGCGCAGCTCGACGGCGCGAGGCCGCTGCCGGCAAAAAAGCCCTGAGCCCGCATGCCTCGCCCGGCGCGCAGGCCGGCGTCGGGACGCGTGCGGGCCGCATCCGCCAGCGCGGCGCGGCGGCCAGCGCGCGCCTGCACTGGCCGCGCACGCTGCTGGCC
>NZ_JASCPA010000072.1:0-19308 GCF_029959715.1 Pseudomonas sp. PS02288
CATCCGGCCACCACCGTGGTGGTGGCCGGGGTCAAGTTCATGGGCGAGACCGCGAAGATTCTCAACCCGGAAAAACGCGTGCTGATGCCGACGCTCGAGGCGACCTGTTCGCTGGACCTGGGTTGCCCGGTGGACGACTTCTCGGCGTTTTGCGACCAGCATCCCGAGCGCACCGTGGTTGTCTACGCCAATACCTCGGCGGCGGTGAAGGCGCGTGCCGACTGGGTGGTGACTTCCAGTTGTGCGCTGGAGATCGTCGAGGGCCTGATGGACAACGGCGAGAAGATCCTCTGGGCGCCCGACAAGCACCTTGGCCGCTACATCCAGCGCGAGACCGGTGCCGACATGCTGCTCTGGGACGGTGCCTGCATCGTCCACGAGGAGTTCAAATCCAAACAGCTCGAAGACATGAAGGCGTTGTATCCCGACGCGGCGATCCTGGTCCATCCGGAGTCGCCGGAATCGGTGATCGCCCTGGCCGATGCGGTAGGTTCGACCAGCCAGTTGATCAAGGCCGCGCAAACCCTGCCCAACTCGACGTTCATCGTCGCGACCGATCGCGGCATCTTCTACAAGATGCAGCAGTTGTGCCCCGGCAAGACCTTCATCGAGGCCCCCACGGCTGGCAACGGTGCCGCCTGCCGCAGTTGCGCGCACTGCCCCTGGATGGCGATGAATACGCTGGAGCGCACGCTCAAGGGGCTGCGCGAGGGCAGCAACGAGATCTTCGTCGACCCGGCCCTGGTGCCGCGCGCGGTGAAGCCGCTCAAGCGCATGCTGGACTTCACCCAGGCCGCGCGACTGGCGCTGGCCGGCAACGCCTGAGCGACCGCGACAACGAAAAAGCCCGCCAATCGGCGGGCTTTTTTGTCAGCGCATCATCTGCTCGACGGTTCTCTTCTCTTCGATCAGGGCGCGCTGGCGTGCGTCGATCCGCGAAGCCAGCGGGAAGTTGCTGCTGGCCCGTCGCTTGGCGAAGTCCAGCTGCTCGATCGCCTGGTCGTAATCGCCCACCAGCGCGAAATACTCCGCGCGGGCTTCGTGCAGGCCGATGGTGTTGCCCACCATGCCGCGCACTTCCGCGACCTGGTACCAGATGTCCGGGTCGTGCGGGCGGCTCTTCAGCAGCGTATTGAGCAGGGTTTCCGCCTGGTCTGGATGGTTCTGCTTGAGCAGCAGGTCGGTGCGGGCCTGCTTCAGGGGGAAGTTGTTCGGGTAGATGGCTGACAGCCGGTCAAGGCGCGCCTGGGCGTCGTTCAGGCGATTCGCGGCAACGTCCAGGTCGACCTGCGCGAGGTTGTAGGAGACGTTGTTCGGGTCTTTGGCCAGCAGCGCCTTGAGGATGCTGCGTGCCTCGTCCTGCTGTCCGCTTTTCGTCAGGCCGAGGGCCAGACCGTAACGGGCGGCATCCCGTTGCGGATTCTCCTCGAGCAGCGCGCGGAAGCGCTTGGTGGCGATTCCCGGGGTGCTCTCGAACATCAGCTGAACCCGGGCGCGCATCAGTTGATAGGTCAGGCTGTCTTCCTTGCCGCCCGCCGGATAGTTTTCGGCTCGGTTCCGGGTGTCGGCGATGCGCGATTCGGTAACCGGGTGGGTCAGGAGGAATTCCGGCGGGTTCTGCGTGTAGCGGTACTGCCGGGCGAGCCGTTCGAACATGCTCGGCATCGAGCGCGGGTCGTACCCGGCTCGTTCCAGATTGACCACGCCGACGCGGTCGGCTTCCTCTTCGTTCTGCCGGGAGAAGCGCAGCTGACTCTGGATCGCCGCCGCCTGGGTGCTGGCGATGGCGGCCATGCCAGCGTCACCGGCGCCGGCGACGGCCGCGACTATGCCGGCGAGCATCGCTGCCATCATCGGCAGCTGCATGCGCTGCTGCGCCTCGATGCCGCGTGCGAAGTGGCGCTGGATGAGGTGGCCAAGTTCGTGGGCGAGCACGCCGGCGTACTCGCCTTCGGTCTCGGCATGCAGGAACAGCCCGCCGTTGACCCCGATGATTCCGCCGGGCGCGGCGAAGGCGTTGATCTGGTCATCCTTGATCAGGATGAACTCCAGCCGGTGATCCTGCAGGTCGCTGGTTTCGGCAAGGCGGTAGACGCTGGTCTCGACGAAGTCCTTCAACTGCGGATCGGAAAGCGCCTGCACCTGGCCGCGCAGCAGGCTCAGCCAGGCTCGGCCGAGCTGGTACTCCTGTTCCGGGGACACGATGGAGGAACTGGCATCGCCGAGGGAAGGCAGGTCATCGGCATGGCCGGGAACAGCGAGGAAACAGGCGAGCGTCAACAGGGCAGGGCGCAGGACTTTCATGCACATGGCTCGAAACGGCAAAGGCCTACTGTATCCGCCTGCCGGTCCGGCCGTCCAACTGGTCAGGGTCGGGTCGCTTGGGTAATCTGCCGGCACTTCAGAGGAATACGACCATGAACGATGCTATCTGGCAGGCCGGGACCTGCGATGCCGAACTCGATGCCAGCGGGCTGAACTGCCCGCTGCCGTTGCTCAAGGCCAAGCTGGAGCTGAATCGTCTGCCCTCCGGCGCGGTGCTCAAGGTGACCGCTACCGACGCGGGCTCACAGCGCGATTTCCGCACCTTCGCGTCCCTGTCCGGGAATGCGCTGTTACAAGAAGAGGTGGAGGGCGACCTCTTCCGCTACTGGTTGCGCAAGGCCTGAATGAAAAAAGGCCGCGCGAGGCGGCCTTTCTGGATGCGCGTTCGGCTCAGCCGCTCAGGGCCTGCGCGGCCGCGAGAACGGCGTCGACGTGGCCCGGAACCTTCACCCCACGCCATTCCTGTCTGAGCACGCCGTTCCTGTCGATCAGGAAGGTGCTGCGGTCGACGCCCAGGTACTCCTTGCCGTAGAGCTTCTTCAGCTTGATCACGTCGAACAGCTGGCAGAGCGCTTCGTCCTTGTCGGAGATCAGCTCGAAGGGAAAGCCCTGCTTGGCCTTGAAGTTCTCGTGGGATTTCATGCCGTCGCGCGATACGCCGAAGACCAGCGTGTTGGCGGCAAGAAACGCGTCGTGACTGTCGCGGAAACCCTGGCCCTGGGTGGTGCAACCCGGCGTGCTGTCCTTCGGATAGAAATAAAGGACCACCTGGCGACCGGCCAGCGCGGACAGGGTGACCCGCTGGCCACCGGTGGCCTCGGCGCTGAAATCGGCTACGGCTTCTCCAACGGTAACGCTCATGCGGTTTCCTTACTTACGGGTTCTGTGGGCGCCATGGCTCGATCAGGGCGTCGAGGTTCAGCGCGTCGGCGAAGTCGAGGAACTGATCGCGCAGCCAACTGATCTGCGTGCCGGCGGGCAATGTCACGGTGATGGTGGCATTGAGCATGGTGCTGCCGGTCTGCGGCGCCTCGTAGGTGTCGCAGGTGAGATTTTCCAGCTCGACGCGGTGGTCGATGAAGAACTGGCAGAGCTCGTTGAGGATGTCCGGACGATAGGCCGCGCTGACGTAGGCCACGTAGGGCAACGCCTGTGGGCGCGGCTCCAGCGCGGCGCTGCGGATCACGCTGATGGTGAAGGTATGACGCTTGGCCAGTGCGGCCAGGCTGCCTTCCAGACGGGCCAGGGCATCCCAGCTGCCGGACACCTGGAGGATCAGCGAGCTGAACTCGCCGTGCCGGGTCAGACGCGAGCTGGATACTGCGCAGCGGTTCTCGTGGGTAGCGCGGCACAGGACGTTGGTCAGCTCCATGGGGTTGGGGCCGAGAGCACTGATGACGAGAAATTGTTCGCGAACGGGCGGGGTGGACATGCAGCCTTCCTAGAGCGAGATGAGAGCGACGCCTGTCGCGCCGATCAAAGCCGGAAGGGTAGCGAAAAGCGCGGTCCGAGGGAATGCTTGCAGCCCCAGCGGTCAGCTTGTGCTGGGCAGGTGGCGACAGTACCATTACCGCTCTTTTTTCCGGCAGGAGCGGTTGCATGATTGCGGGCAGTATGGTGGCACTGGTCACGCCCATGGATGCACAAGGTGGCCTGGACTGGGACGCCCTGGGCAAGCTGGTGGACTTCCACCTGCAAGAGGGCACCAACGCCATCGTCGCGGTCGGCACCACCGGTGAGTCCGCCACGCTGGAAGTCTCCGAGCATGTCGAAGTCATTCGTCGGGTCGTCGATCAGGTGAATGGGCGGATTCCGGTCATCGCCGGCACCGGTGGCAACTCCACGCGGGAATCGGTCGAACTGACCGGTCTGGCGAAGGACGCCGGCGCGGATGCCTGCCTGCTGGTAACGCCGTACTACAACAAGCCGACCCAGGAAGGTCTTTACCAGCACTTCCGGCTGATCGCCGAGTCGGTGGCGATTCCGCAAATCCTCTACAACGTGCCGGGCCGTACCGCCTGCGACATGCTCCCGGAAACGGTCGAGCGCCTGTCCAAGGTAGCCAACATCATCGGCATCAAGGAGGCCACGGGCGACCTGCAGCGCGGCCAGGACGTACTCGATCGCGTCGGCAAGGACTTCCTGGTCTATTCCGGCGACGACGCTACTGCCGTCGAGCTGATGCTGATGGGTGGCCGCGGCAACATCTCGGTCACCGCCAACGTCGCTCCGCGCGCCATGAGCGAGCTCTGCGCCGCCGCCATGCGTGGCGACGCCGCCCTTGCCCGTGCCATCAATGACCGTCTGATGCCACTGCACAAGACGCTGTTCATCGAATCCAACCCGATCCCGGTGAAATGGGCCCTGAACGAAATGGGGCTTATGGCCGACGGCATCCGTCTGCCGCTGACCTGGCTCAGCCCGCGTTGCCACGAACCGCTGCGTCAAGCGCTGCGTCAGTCCGGCGTATTGGTTTAATTGAGGAAGTACTACGCATGAAGCGACTGGCCGGGCTCTCTGCACTCGCCGTGATCATTTCCAGTACCAGCGGTTGTGGCTGGATCTGGGGCAAAGAAGGTTATTTCCGCGACCGTGGTAGCGATTACCTGGAAGCTCGCCAGACGGCGCCCATGAAGCTGCCGTCCGACGTACAGAGCAAGCGTCTCGATCCCCTGCTGCCGGTGCCGGCCAACGTCGCCGACGCCAAGCCTGCCGACGAGTACGACGTACCGAGGCCTCAGGCGCTGGTTATCAGCGGTGATGTCAGCGAATTCAGCCTGCAGAAGAGCGGCGAATCGCGCTGGCTCGTGGCGCAGCGCAATCCGGCCGAAGTCTGGCCGACCACGCGCCAGTTCTTCGAGAACAACGGCTTCCGCGTCGCTCAGGAACGTCCGCAGACCGGCGAATTCGTCACCGAATGGCAGCGCCCCGATGAGCTTTCGGCGTCCGTGGCCGCCAGCCTGAAGAACGCCGCGCCTGACAGCGAAACCCGCCTGCGCGTGCGGATCGAGCCGGGCGTGCAGCGCAACACCAGCGAAGTCTTCGTGGTCAGCGCCACGCGTCCCGCGGGCAGCAGCGCCGACGTCGGTTTCCCCGCCACCGGCCCGGGCAACTCCGCGCTGGAAGCTGCGCTGCTCGACCAGATGGTCGCCAGCATGGCCAGCAGCGCCGAGCAGGGCGGCTCGGTTTCTCTGCTCGCCGCGCGGGACTTCGATGCGCCAAGCCGCATCAGCCTCAGCGACGACGGCAACGGCAACCCGGTACTCAGCCTCGGCGCCGATTTCGACCGTGCCTGGTCCAGCGTTGGTCGCGCCCTGGAAAGCGGCGACGTACGCGTCGACGACCTCAACCGCAGCCTGGGTGTCTACTACATCAACCTGGCCGAAGGTGCGCAGGTCAACGAGAAGAAACCCGGTTTCTTCGGTCGCCTGTTCGGCAGCAAACCGGACAAGGAAAAGGAAGATGCTCGCGCCGAGCGCTACCAGGTGCGTCTGACCCGTGTGGGCGATGGCGTGCAGGTATCGGTGGAGAAAGACATCGACACCGTCGCTCCGGACGACATCGCCCGTCGAGTGCTCGGTCTGATCCAGGACAACCTGGGTTGATCGTCGCTCGCGCGGCCTGACGGCCTGGCGAGCGTTTCTGGAGTTTGAATCGACAGGCGAAACCTCGGTTTCGCCTGTTTTCGTTTGATAGAGCGGAAAACTGACATGACTGCGACCACCCTGAGCCTGAAGAAGATCTACTCCGGAAAAGTCCGCGATCTCTACGAGATCGACGCCGGGCGCATGCTGATGGTCGCCAGCGATCGCCTGTCGGCGTTCGACGTGATCCTTTCCGAGCCGATCCCGGACAAGGGCAAGATCCTCACCTCGATTTCCAACTTCTGGTTCGAAAAGCTCGCCGGCATCGTGCCCAACCATTTCACCGGCGATCGCGTCGAGGACGTCGTCCCCGCCGAAGAGCTGCCCCTGGTGGAAGGCCGCTCGGTCGTCGCCAAACGCCTCAAGCCGGTCGCCGTGGAAGCCATCGTGCGCGGCTACATCGTCGGCTCGGGCTGGAAGGAGTATCAGAAGAGCGGGACGGTGTGCGGCATTCAGTTGCCTGCCGGGTTGAAGGAAGCGTCCAAGCTGCCGGAGCCGATCTTCACACCGTCCACCAAGGCCGCCCTGGGCGATCACGACGAGAACATTTCCTTCGAACAGTGTGCGGCCATCATCGGCGCCGACCTGGCCGAGAAGGTGCGGGCGACCGCCATCGCCCTCTACAGCGCCGCCGTCGAATACGCCGCCACCCGCGGCATCATCATCGCCGACACCAAGTTCGAGTTCGGCCTGGACGAAGACGGCACCTTGACCCTGATGGACGAAGTGCTCACGCCGGACTCGAGCCGCTTCTGGCCGGCGGAAAGCTACGCCGAAGGCTCCAACCCGCCGAGCTTCGACAAGCAGTTCGTGCGTGACTGGCTGGAATCCACCGGCTGGAACAAGCAGCCACCCGCGCCGCAGGTGCCCGCCGAGGTCGCGCAGAAGACGGCCGACAAGTATCGCGAAGCCCTGACCAAGCTCACCGCCTGAAATTTATCCCAGTGGATGGCGCAACCACCTGAAAGCACTGAAAAAGTCGCATCACGGGGGTTCGCCAACACGTTCTGAGCTGCTATCATGCGCGCCGCTGGGAAGATGCCGGAGTGGCCGAACGGGACGGATTCGAAATCCGTTGAACTGGCAACAGTTCCTAGGGTTCAAATCCCTATCTTCCCGCCATACATGAAAAGCACGAAGCCCCTGATTTCAAGACTGAAACCAGGGGTTTTTGTTTTTGAGCTCCGTTAGGGAAGTTCTAAGACCGATGGTCCCGATGCTTTCCGCCGAAGGCTATGTCCGAGGACGCCAGACAATCTGCCACATCCGATAGCAGCCCTGGTCCGGCCGGGTGCCAGCCCAGGCGCTCGCGGGTTTTCTGGCTGGAGGCGCTCATGTCCTTTTCCACGAAGGCGCTTAGCCAGCCGAAATGCGCCGCGGCTTCTTCGCCGCGCAGCGCACGGGTGGGCACGCCGAGGCAGTCGCCGATGGTCTGGGCGATGTCGCGGAAGCGGATGGCCGACTCCGCGGTGGCGTGGTAGCGGGCGCCGGGCTGGTGGTTTTCCAGGGCCAGGCGGTAGAGGCGGGCGGTATCGCTCAGGGGCGCGGCCGACCAGTGATTGAGTCCTTCGTCGAGGTAGGCGGATACGCCTTTCTCCCGCGCCAGATCCGTGACGTAGCTGACCAGACCCTGCCGCACCGGGTCGTGTATCTGCGACAGGCGCATCACCACGACGTTGACCCCGCGCTGGCTCAGGGCGTGCCCGGCCTGCTCCGAAGCGACCCTGGGGTTTGGGTGATGGAGGTCCGCGTGGTCCTCGTCCGCGCTCTGCCCCGGTGTCGAGGAGCCCACGGCAGTGGTCGAGGTGATCAGCAGCGGGCGCTGCGAACCTTCCAGCACGGCGCCCAGGGCGGCTATCACGCGGGCGTCCTGTTCGCAGTTGGCGACGAAGCGGGAGAAGTCGTGATCGAAGGCGGTGTGGATGACCGCATCGCACCCTTCGGCGCCGCGCCGCAGGCGGGCGAGGTCTTCGAGATCACCGCGGTGTACCTCGGCGCCGAGTGCCTGCAGGACGCGAGCGCCGGAATCCGAGCGCGTCAGTCCGAGGACCTGATGGCCGGCGTCGAGCAATTCGCGGGCGATCTGGGTGCCGATGAAGCCTGTGGAACCGGTTACGAATACGCGCATGGTGCAATTCTCTCTTTGCGGGAGCGAGCAGCCTGCGCGTAGTGTTTACCCGGTAAAAGACGTGACGTTATCAGGGTATGAACACTAACAGGGTGAGCATGAGCGAATCGTCGGTTCAGCGTCTGGGGGCTTATCTGAAGGACTGCCGGGCGCGCCTGGACCCGGCGAACTTCGGCTATTCCAGCGCGCGTCGTCGCACGCCGGGGCTGCGTCGCGAAGAGGTAGCGCAGCGGGCCAGCATCAGCCCGACCTGGTACACCTGGCTCGAGCAGGGCCGTGGCGGTGCGCCGTCGGCCGAGGTGCTCAACCGGATCGCCGCCAGCCTGCTGATGACCGAGCCGGAGCGCGAGCACCTGTTCCTCCTCGCGTTCGGCCATCCGCCGGAAGTCGTCTATCGCGTCCCCGAGGGCGTGACGCCGCGCTTGCAGCGGCTGCTGGATACGTTCGAATACAGCCCCGCAATTATCAGGACCGCCGCCTGGGACGTGCTGGCGTGGAACCGCGCCGCGGCGGCGGTGTTCATCGATTACGGCCGGTTGCCGGCGGAGCAGCGCAACATCCTGCGCCTGATGTTCTGCAACCCCGCCGCGCGCGCCCGGCAGGACGGCTGGACCGGCATGGCGCGCTTCCTCGTGGGCGCGTTTCGCGCCGATGCCTTGCGTGCCGGGGCCACGTCGCAGGTCGGCCAATTGGTGGATGAGCTGTGCTCGCAGAGCCCCGAGTTCGCCGCGCTGTGGCGTGACAACGATGTGCGCATCCATGGCGAGGGCACCAAGCGCCTGCACCACGGCAGCCAGGGGCTGATCGAGCTGGAGTACTCCGGTTTCGCCGTGGATGGCCGCCCCGATCTCGGCATGATCGTCTACAACCCGGCGACGCTTGCCGATGTCGAGCGCGTTCGGGCGCTGCTGAAGGACTTTCAGCCGGCGCCGGTAGCCGACGTCGCGTCTTCGACGACCGGCGCCTAGCGGATTTCCGCGCTAACGAAAGTCCCTCCCGGTCAAAGCCAGGAAAGCCTGCGTCAGGAGAACAGCACCGACACGCCCGGACGTTCGCGGTTGGCGAGTTCCTGGCGGATGTGATCGATGAGTTTTCGTGCGGTCGAGGTGATGCCCCGGTGCGGCGGGGTGAGGGCGTAGAGCGTGGCGGAGGGCAGGCCTTCGTCCTGGCACGCCAGTTGCAGCGCGCCGCTTTCCAGCGACGGCAGGCAGGCGCACAGCGGCAGGCAGGCCAGCCCGAGGCCCGCGCCGGCGCCCTGCAACAGGGCCTGGGTGTTGTCGGCGCTGAGCGCCGGGTTGCGGATCTGGCGGGCGCCGCTACGCAGTTGCCAGATCAGTCCGGTGGGCGAGGCGAGAGTGAGCAGATGCTCGTCCTCCACGTCGGCGAGCGAGCGCGGCTGGCCGAGTGTGTCGAGCAGCGCCGGGCTGCCGGCGACTACCCGTTTCAGCAGCGCCAGCGGGCGTGCCACCACGGCGGCGCTGTCCTTGGGGACGTCGTTGAGGCTCAGCGAAAGGTCCAGGCGCTGGCTCACCAGCTCGGCGGGGTTGTCCTGCAGGGTCAAGGCGAACTGCACCGCCGGATGCGTGTCGCGGAAGCTCGCGAGCAACTCCAGGGTCCAGTCGGAAAGAATGCTGGGAACGCCGATGCGCACCAGCCCGCCGGGTGTGCCGGTGGCATTCAGCGCGCATTCCCGGGCGGCTTCGGCGGCCGCCAGCATGTCCAGGGCATGTCGATAGACCTGCTCGCCCACGGTGCTCATGGCGAACAGCCGCGTGTTGCGATTGAGCAATTGCACACCGAGTTGCCGTTCCAGCTGGGCGACGCGCCGGCTCAGGCTGGACTTCGCCACCCCGGTCCGCTCGGCCGCGCCGGAGAAGCTGCCGGCCTCGACCACCTGCAGGTACCAGTAGAGATCGCCGAACAAACTGGCGGTCAGGGCGGGCGTCGGTAACTGAGATTGGGACGCTCTGTTGCTCTGCGCGGAACGCTTGCTCATTTTTCCTCCACTGCCAGTGCGCTATCTTACGTCCCTCTTTTGTTCCGGACTTTTGCCGCAGGGGATTTTGCCTTTGCCGGCGCGGTTCGGAAGACAGGAAAGTTGGCGGTAGCGGACGAGTGGTCGCCCGCAATGCAGTCGGCATGCGCACTGCGACGTTTCGAGTTCCGGCCCCCGTAGCGGGCGCGCGGCTTGCTCGGCAACAGCGTGGCAGGGTATCGAAGGCCAGGGATCAGAGCAGTATGAATGTACGAAGTGCTACAGGCGGACACCGGCCCCATCTTCTCCTCATCGACGATACTCCCGAGGAAATCCAGCCGCTGCTGGTCCAGCTGCGCGCACAGCCCTGGCGCATCACCGTCGCCAGCGATCCCCGGCAGGGCTATCAGCGCGCGCTGGCGCTGCGTCCCGACCTGATCCTGCTCGACGTGCGGATGCCGCAGATGGATGGCTTCACGCTGTGCCGGCTGCTGCGCGAGGCGCCCGCCACGCAGCGCACCCCGGTGATCTTCCTGTCTTCCGCCGGCGCGGTGGAGGAGCGTCTGGAAGGGTTGCAGCTCGGCGGGGTCGACTACGTGCTCAAGCCCTGCGAGCCGGCCGAGGTGCTGGCGCGCATCCGCATCCACCTGCAGCTCACCTGGCGCACGCCACAACAGCCACCGACGGCGGAGAGCCCGGAAGGCGTGGAGGCGGAGCAGGTCGTCCTGCTCGCGGCGATGCGTTTCATCGAGCAGAACCTCGGCGAGCTGCCCTCGCTGGGCGAGATCGCGCGCAAGGTGGGCACCCACGACAAACGCCTCTCCGGGATCTTCCGCGAGCGTCTGGACACCACCGTGTTCGCCTACATCCGCGAGGTGCGCCTGCGGCGCGCGCAGGAGCTGCTCGCCGAGGGCTCGATGAGCATTCAGGACATCGCCGACCTGCTCGGTTTCCGCAGCGCCTGCAATTTCACCACGGCGTTCCGCGAGCGCACCGGCACCACACCCAGCGGCTTTCGCCGCACGCTCCAGGGCAATGCGGCGGTGGAGAGGGCCGAGCCTCGGTGAGGCGGCTGCTGTTCGCTGCACTGGTGCTGCTGGCTGCGCTGGGTGCCGAGCCGGCGCTCGCGGCGCTGCAACTGTGCCAGGAGGCCAAGGTCGCCCTGCTGCCGCGCGTGGGCCTCTACGAGGACGTCAGCGGCCGCGCCAGCATCGACGAGGTCGGGCGTCTGGCGGAGGTCAACTTTCGTCCGGCCAGCACGACCTGGCCTGAGAAGGGCTACACCCGTTCCGTGTTCTGGATGCGCCTGGCGTTGGTGAATCCCGGAGCGGAAAGCTGCTCGCGCTGGCTCAGCGTCGGCGCGCCGCGGCTCGAGGACATCCAGGTGCACGTGCGCCGGAACGGCGCCTGGCAGCGCTTCGTCGCCGGCAGTGCTCACCCGCTGAGCGAATGGCCGGTGGTCCAGCGTCAGCCGCTGTTCCCGCTCACGCTGGAGGCGGGCGAATACGCCGTGGTGCTGATCCGCGTCAGCGGTGGCGCGCCGCTGCTGCTCAGCCCGACGCTCTGGCCTGACCTGCCGCTGCTGGAGGAACGCCAGGCGATCTATCTGGAGGATGGCCTGACCCTGGGCATCGTCCTGTTGCTGGCGCCGTTCAGCGTGGTGGTCGGCTGGATGCTGCGTTCGCGGCTGCTGATCCTGCATGCCGGCGCGGTGTTCTCCTATATCGCCCTGGCCTGCCTGATCAGCGGCTACCTGATCTACTGGCCCGCCGCGTTGCCCTGGTTTCGCGGCGTGCTGGTGCTGGTCGCCTGCATCGCGCAGCTGGCCTTCCTCGCCTACGTTCGCGAACTGCTGCAGGTGCGTCGACTGCCGCGCTACTGGGACGCCGCGTTCGCCCTGGTGCTGCTCGGCTACTGTGCGGGACGCCTCTGCTGGCTGGTTTCCGATCCGGTGCTAGGCAGCCGCATCGCCGACGCCTGCCTGGCGTTCTGCATCTACGCGCTGCTGCCGGCGACGCTGCTCGCCGGCCACTGGCGGGGGATTCGCCACACCTGGCTGGCCTGGCTGGTGACCTCGGCGTACCTGCTGCAGTTTCTGGTGCGCTACGTGTTCGAGCTGCAGCAGGTGCCCTGGCAGTCCGTCGAGTACCGCTACAGCCTGTCCTCGGCCCTGCCGGGCGTGCTGCTCCTGGTCGGCACGCTGGTGATGGAAGTGGGCCGCGGGCGCAACCGTGAACGCCGCGCGCAGCAGGCCCTCGAAGCCAGCCAGGAGCAGCTGGAACACAGGGTGACGCTGCGCACGGCGCAGCTGCGCGAAGCGCTGCATGCGCGCGGCTCCCTGCTGGCACGGATCAGCCACGACCTGCGCGCGCCGCTGGCGAGCATCATCGATTACGCCCGGCTGCTGCGGCAGGCGCCCCGGGGCAACGACTACTCGCTGAACATCGAGCGCAACGCCCGCTACCAGATGGGCCTGATCGACGAACTGCTGGAGTTCTCCCAGGGGCAGTTGCAGCAGATGGAACTGCTCGAGGCGCCCGGCTACCTGCACGCCTTCCTCAACGAGCTGGCGGAGGAGGGGCGTTTCCTCGCCGCGCGCCGTGGCAACCGGTTGGAATTCGTCACCGTCGGGCAACTGCCCGCGCTGGTGCACGCGGACTTCCGGCGCCTGCGCCAGGTGGTGATGAACCTGCTCGGTAACGCGGCGAAGTTCACCCGCGACGGCCTGATCCGCTTCGAGGTGAGCGGCCAGCCGGGCGCCGCGGACGGCCGCGCACGCCTGCGCTTCAGCGTCACCGACAACGGCATCGGCATCGATCCGGCGGAGCGCGACAAGCTGCTGCAACCGTTTCGCCGCGGGCACAACGCCACGCACTACGAAGGCTCGGGGCTCGGCCTGTCGATCGTCGCTCAGCTGCTGGGTGTGATGGGCGGCGAACTGCGGATCGAGCGCGCCGAGCCGCGCGGCAGCCGCTTCACCTTCGCGCTCGACCTGCAACCGGCCAGCGAGGACGACCTCGACGCCATGTTCGGCGAGAGCTTCGCCGGCGCCGTGAGCGGCGCCGGACGGCGCGTGCTGGTGGTGGACGACGTGGCGATGAATCGCGAGTGGCTGTGCGACCTGCTCGAAGGCTATGGCTTCGAGACGCAATCCGCGGCGGATGGCGAGCAAGCCCTGGAACGTCTGCGCGAGGAACCCTTCGACCTGGTGCTGTGCGACCAGAGCATGCCGCGCATGGACGGCTGGGCCTTGCTGCGCGCCCTGCGCGTGGGTTGGCCGCGCCTGCCGGCGCTGCTCTACTCGGCGGCCCCGGCGCAGCGCCCGGCAGGTTTCTCCGAGCGGCTGGACTTCGACGCCTGTCTGCTCAAACCCTCGGATACCGCCGAGTTGCTGCGCACCATCGACGAGTTGATCGGGCGGAGGCTGCATGCGGCGGTTTCCTGAGCGCGTGAGGGCGCCGCTGTGGCGGCGCGCATGGCCGCTGCTGCTGACGGCGTCGCCGGTGCTCGCCGAGCCGCTGGCGCTCGACCCGGTGACGGTCGGCGCGCGCTACGTCGACGAGGTGGCCGAGCAGGTGCCGGTGTCGCTGACCACGCTGGACGGCGAGACTCTGGATCAGCAGGGCCTGCATCGCCTCAAGGATGTCCAGCAACGGGCTCCCGGCCTGGTCGTCTCCGGCCACAGCGGGCGCTACATGGGCCTGGGGCTGCGCGGGTTCGGCGCCACGGCCTACAACGACGGCCTGGACGGCAGCGTCGGTGTATTCGTCGACGGCGTCTACCTGGGGCGTCCGGGCATGGTCTTCAGCGAGTTGCTGGACGTCGAGCAGATCGAAGTGCTTCGCGGGCCGCAAGGCACGCTGTTCGGTCGGAACACCACGGCGGGGGCGCTGAACATCACCACCCGTGCGCCGACCCAGGACTTCGAAGGCGCGGCCGAGAGCCGTCTCGGTGGCGACGGCCTGCGCGAATACCGCGGCAGCCTTTCCGGCCCGTTGTTGCCCGGCGTGCTGGCCGGCCGGCTGAGCGCTTTCGACGACGCCCGCGATGGCCAGGTGGAGAACCTCTACAACGGCGAGTCGATCAACGACATCGGCAGCCGCGGCGTGCGCGGGCAGTTGCTGTGGACGCCCGACGACCTCTTCAGCGCGCGCCTGATCGGCGAGTACGGCCGCCAGCGCGAGGACGGCAACGCCCTGTCGCCGGCGCATTACAGCGAGCAGACACGCCAGCGCGCGGCCTTCATGAACTACGCGCTGCCGGCCATCGATCCCTATGCACGGGACGTGAAGCAGAACGATCCGGTGCGCTCCGACACCCTGCAGAGTGGCGTTTCCCTGCAGATGGACTGGGCGCTTTCCGAGTCGCTGCGCCTCACCAGCATCAGCGCCTATCGCCGCTGGGATTTCCACGACCAGCGCGACGGCGACAGTACCGCGCTGTCGGTGGCGCAGGCGGGCACCGGGCTGGACCATCGCCAGTTCAGCCAGGAGCTGCGCCTGGCCGGCGAGCTGAACGAACGGACGGATTTCGTGCTGGGCGCGCATTACCTGCAACAGCGCCTGGATCGCAGCAGCGAGGTGGCCTTCGGCAAGGATGCGGCGGCGTTCTTCGCCGGCGATCAACTGGGCGCGATCGGCGGACCGCCGTTCAACCTGCCGATCAGCGACCCGTCGCAGATTCCCGCCGCGCTGCTCGACGGCGCGCGCCAGCACTTCGACGGGCGCCAGCGCGGCCGCAGCGGGGCGGTGTTCGGCCAGTTGTCCTGGCGCCCGCTGGAAAAACTCGAGGCCACCCTCGGCCTGCGCTACGACCGCGAGCGCAAGGACGGCTGGATTTCCCGCGAGGTCGACGGGCTGGCGCCGCTGGACGGTCTGCCGCTGCCGCTGCAACTGGGCGGCCAGCTGTTGCGCGACATCGCCCTGGGCGGCGACTACTACCGCGAGGATGTGGTCGACGAGGGCGACCTTTCCGGGCTGTTCGGCCTGAGCTATCGCTTCAGCGACACGCTGCTGGCCTACGCCAGCTGGTCGCGCGGGCACAAGGCCGGCGGCATCAACTTCGACGTGATCGGCCCCAACAGCCAGCCCACCTTCGGCACCGAGCGGGCGACCTCGCTGGAAGCCGGGGTCAAGGCGCGCTTCTGGGAGGGTCGGGCGCTGCTCGGGGTTTCGCTCTACCAGACCGATGTCGACGACTACCAGGCGCTCACCTACAGCCCCCCGGCCACGCTGTTCGCACCGCCGCTGCGGGACAACCTGATCAACGTCGGCAAGGTACGCCTGCGCGGGGTGGAGGTGGATTCCAGCTGGCTGCTGCGCCCGCGCCTGGAGTTGCGCCTGGGACTGGCGTGGAGCGATGCGCGCTATCGCGAATTCGCCAACGCGCCCTGCGCGCCGGCGTCCGGCAAAACGCACTGCGACCTGTCCGGCGAGCGGCTGTACAACGCGCCGGAGTGGAACCTCAGCGCCGGCCTGGACTACAGCCACCCGCTGGCGGCGGCGCTGGAGGCCTATGGCGGGGTGGCCTACAGCCTGCGCACGGGCTACTACGGCACCCTCGAAGGCGGCGAGGGCAGCTACCAGCCGAGCTACAGCCTGACCGACCTGCGCGTCGGCCTGCGCCGCGCGGACCGGCGCTGGGACGTCGAAGGCTGGGTGCACAACCTGTTCGACAGCCACTACGTGACGGCGGTCTATTCGCTGCTGGGCGCCGGCGACTACGGCGTTCTGGTGGGCGATCCGCGTAGCGCGGGGATGACTGTGCGGGTGCGCTTCTAGCCTCGGCGATACCGCCATCGGGAGCATTGGTTCGCCGCGTTGCCGCGCGCCCGACGACTGACTCGCCTCCGGGCGCCTGAGAGTCCCGCCGTCAGGCAAAGCCGTCGGGCGTTTTCCATCTCTCTTCCATGTTATTGATCTGAAAGAATAATCTCTCAATTCTTGGGGCGGGAAGGGCACGCCTCGGCTTTTGCTCGACGGTATCGGGCCTGCGTTTCACGCAACCCTGTTTTCACCTCCGGCGCCTTGTTGGGCTGACCCCGCTCAACGATCTTGCGCACCCTCGGCGACTCGCTTCGCCGAGCACCTAATCAGAAAAAACAATGAGCGTGCTCCGCATCCGGTGCTGTTGGCCGGGCGGCTTCGTTTACCGGGGAGACGTGCGAACCGTGGTTCGCAGTGGAGCGCTGCGCATTGGTTTTCTGGCCGGAAAACCAGACGCAGGGTTTCACTATGATGTTTCGTCCAGGAATGGCGGCCCGCCTGTTGCGGGTTGGACTCGGATGTTCTTTCTTCGCCGCGGGCCTCCTGCCTGGCGCCGCGCTGGCCGACCTCGGTGTCAGCAAGAGCCGCGCGCCGGGCTACGAGGGCACCCGCTACGTCGGCGACACCGATGCCTTCCTGATCCGGCTGACGAACAACTTCGTGAACGGCGACATCACCGATGTCGCCTTCACCGATGCCCTGCCCAATGGCTTCCGCGTGGCCGCCGGCGGCCTGCGCAGCGCGACCTGCGTCGACGGCAACGGCGCGAGCGTGGCGTTTTCCGGCACCCTCGGCGCCACGCCTGGCAGCAACCAGATCGTCCTCGCCAACGGCGTCATCCCGCCACGCAACGGCGGCAGCGTCGCCGGCCGCTGCGACATCGTCGTCGAAGTGACCTCCAGTGTCGCCGGCAGCCAGGCCAACGTGCTCGCCGCCGGTTCGGTGAGCGGCCAGCACGCCGGCGCCACGGTCAGCAACGCCGACCGCGCCGAGCAGTCGCTGAACTTCCTCAGCCTCCAGGCGCCGTCGCTGAGCAAGGCGTTCAGCCCGAACAGCGTGGTCCGCGCCGACCAGCCGAGCCGGCTGACCCTGCGCATCACCAACAACGCGAACCAGCCATTGCCGCTCAACGGCGCTGGCGACAGCCCGGCGTTCGGCCTGCGCGATACGCTGCCCAGCGGCCTGCGCGTGGCCGCCACTCCGGCCGTGCAGATCAACTGCGGCAGCACACCGCCGACCTTCGCGCCGGCGGCCGGCGCCACCACGCTGCTCGCCGTCGGCGGCAGCGTGCCCGCCAGCTCGGTCTGCGAACTCAGCGTGATGGTGGTGGCCGAGGGCGTCGACAACGCCTACCAGACCTCGCTTTCCAACGTCATCAACCGCAGCACCGACTTCGCCAACCAGCGTGGCCTGGTGCCCAGCCAGAACGCCACCGCCAACCTCACGGTCACCGCGCCGCTGCGGGTCGCCAAGAGCTTCAGCCCGGCCACCATCGCCGCCGGCCAGCAATCCACGCTGACCATCACCCTGACCAACGCCAGCCCGCTGAGCGCGCTGCAACTGGGGGCTTTCGCCGATGACATCGACGGCGCCGCCAGCGGCCTGCAGATCAGCGGCGCGCCCACCGCCGTGTGTACCGGCGGCTCGACGCTCAGCGGCCTCGCCGGCAACGGCTCGCAGACCCTGACCTTCAGCGGCGGCACGCTGAACGCCAACAGCAACTGCCGGATAACCGTGCCCTACACCGCGACCCTGGATACCCCCGGTACTTCGCAGACCTTCACCAACAGCATCCCGGCCGGCGGCGTGCCGGTGACCAGCCCCGGCGGCGTGTTCAGCCAGGCCGCGAGCAGCACGGTCACCGTCTACGACCAGTTCACCGTGTCCAAGACCAGCAGCCCGAGCGTGGTCGCGCCCGGCAACCCGGTGTACTTCACCGTGCGCACCAGCAACTACTCGAGCCAGGTGCAGAACGGCGTGGCGCTGACCGACAGGCTGCCGGACGGCATGACGCTGCTCGGCCAGCCAGGCTTCCCGGCGCCCGCGCTCAGCGGCACCGGCTGCATCGCCGACAGCCTGAGCGTCGGCGGCAGTGCCACCGACCCGGTGTTCACCTTCGACCTGGCGGCGGGCACGGGGCCGAATCCGGCGCAGTGCACCGTGGGTTTCTGGGCGATGGTGCCCGAGGGCGCCAGCGCCGGCGCGACCATCCGCAACGAGATTCCGTCCGGCGGCGTGTGCGCGCCCGGCGGCATCTGCAACCACAGCGAAACCAGCGCCAGCTACAGCGTCAGCAACAGCACGCTGGCGGTGGAGAAGGCCTTCGCCAGCAGCAGCGCGGCGGAAGGCAGCGCCGTTACCCTGACGCTCAGCTTGGTCAACCTGTCGGCGAAGCCGATCACCGCGGCGAGCCTGCTCGACAACCTGCCGCTGGGCAGCAACGACACGCCGATGCAGGTGGCCACGCCGAACAACGCGTCGACCACCTGTGGCGGCAGCCTGGTGGCGGTTCCCGGCAGCGAGCGCATCGCCCTCAGCGGTGCGACGGTCCCGGCGCGGGCCGACAACGGGCAGGGCGACGCCGGGCGCTGCACGGTCACGGTGAACGTCACCGGTAGTGCCGGCAGCTACCAGAACAGCCTGCCGGCAGGCGCGGCGCAGGGCAGCGAAACCACGGCCAGCGGCCTGGTGCGCAGCATCGCCAGCCCCGGCCCGGTGAATGCCACGCTGAACTTCGAGTCGGCGCTGAGCGGCGCCAAGTCGTTCGCCCCGGCGCGCGTGCAGTCGGGCGGCCGTTCCACCGTCACCGTGCGCCTGAGCAACAACCAGCCGGGCGTGCTGGACAACGTCGCAGTGGTCGACGACCTGCCCAGCGGGATGGTCGTCGCCACGCCGGCGAACGCCTATTCCACCTGCGACGGTGCGCCGAGCGTCGTCGCCGCGGCGGGCGCCAGCCGCGTCAGCCTGAGCGGCGCGCGCATTCCAACCGGCAGCTGCGACCTGTTGTTCGACGTGATCGCCACCGGCAGCGGCAACTGGGTCAACCGCATCGCGCCCGGCCAACTGACCGCGTCCGGCGGCGTGCAGAACGTCGCGCCGATCAGCGCGACGCTGCAGAACGCCAGCGGCGGCCAGGTCACGGTCGGCGTCAACCACGCGCAGGCGAGCATCGCCGCGCCGGGGGCGACCACCCAACTGGTGATCAGCCTGGCCAACACCGGCAGCCTGGACCTCAGCGACCTGGCGCTGAACAACTACTTCACCAGCAACGGCCTCGCCGGCGGCACGCCGACCGGCGAGCGCATCGCCAGCGTGGCGAATGCCTCCACCACCTGCCCGGGTGGCGTGGTCAGCGCCGCACCGGGCGCGACCAGCCTGTCGCTTGCCGGCGCCAGCCTGGCCGCGGGGGCGCGCTGCACCGTCACCGTCGCCGTGGCCATGGCCGTCACCGGCACGGTGAACGACATCATA
>NZ_JASCPA010000073.1:0-18304 GCF_029959715.1 Pseudomonas sp. PS02288
CCGATGACCGGACGCACCTGCTGCGAGCCGAGCATGGCCAGCACCCAGAAGAACAGCAGCGCGAGAAGGAAGTTGGCGATCGGGCCGGCGGCGACGATGGCGATGCGCTGACGAACCGGCTTGCGGTTGAAGGACTGGTCGAGCAGTTCGGCGGGCACTTCGCCCTCGCGCTCATCGAGCATCTTGACGTAGCCGCCGAGAGGAATCGCGGCGACCACGAACTCGGTCCCATGGCGGTCGTGCCAGCGCAGCAACGGCGTGCCGAAGCCCACCGAGAAGCGCAGCACCTTGACGCCGCAGCGCCGGGCCACCCAGAAATGGCCGAACTCATGGAAGGTCACCAGCACGCCAAGGGCGACCAGCGTACCGAGGATCATATACAGCGCATTCATCGACTTGCTCCGGGGCGCCTGCGGTCGACCGCTGCGCCAGGTTCGGGATATCGGCTACCGCCCGTGGCGTTGCAACCACTGCTGAGCCAGGCCCCGCGCAGCCTCGTCGGCGGCGAGAACCGTATCGAGGCTATCCGCAGCGACCACCGGCTCGGCATCCAGCACGGCCTCGATCATACCCGCGATTTCGTTGAAGCGAACGCGCCGTTCGAGAAAGGCCGCGACCGCCACTTCGTTCGCGGCGTTCAGCATGGCGGGCGCGGTACCGCCCGCTTCGGCGCACTGGCGGGCCAGTCGCAGACAGGGGAAACGTTCCTCGTCGGGACGCTGGAAGTCGAGGCGGCCGATGGCGAAGAGATCGAGCGGCGATACTCCGGAGTCGATCCGCTCCGGCCAGGCCAGGGCGTGGGCGATGGGTGTACGCATGTCGGGATTGCCCAGTTGGGCGAGCACCGAACCGTCGACATAATCGACCAGCGAGTGGATGACGCTCTGCGGATGGATCACGACCTCGACCTGCGCCGGAAGCGCGTCGAACAGCCAGCAGGCTTCGATCAGCTCCAGCCCCTTGTTCATCATGCTCGCCGAATCTACGGAAATCTTCCGCCCCATCGACCAGTTCGGATGGCTGCAGGCCTGCTCGGGGCTGACGTCCGACAGCGCCTCCAGCGGCGTTTCGCGGAACGGTCCGCCGGAGGCGGTCAGCAGAATGCGCCGCACGCCGACCGGCGCCAGCCCCTTGGCATAGTTGCCGGGCAGGCACTGGAAGATCGCGTTGTGCTCACTGTCGATCGGCAGCAGCACCGAGCCGCTGCGGCGCACGGCCTGCATGAACAGCGCGCCGGACATGACCAGTGCTTCCTTGTTCGCCAGCAGCACCCGCTTGCCCGCTTCCACCGCGGCCAGCGTCGGTTCCAGGCCGGCCGCGCCGACGATGGCCGCCATCAGCGTGTCGACGTCGGGATGCTTGGCCACCTCGCAAAGCCCCGGCTTGCCGGCGAGCACGCGAATATCCAGGCCGGCCGTCAGCAGACGCTCCTGCAAACGCCGCGCCGCGACGTCCGTCGGCACCACGGCGAAGCGGGGTCGATGGCGCAGGCAAAGCGCTTCCAGCTCGTCAAGACGACTGAATGCAGTCAGCGCGAAGACCTGATAACGCTCGGGATGCCGGGCGATGACGTCGAGGGTGCTGAGGCCGATGGAACCAGTGGCGCCGAGTACGGTAATGCGCTGCGCCTGGCTCACGGCGTGGCCCAGCCGGCGACCCAGAGCAACACGGCGAAGGTTGGCAGAGCGGCGGTCAGGCTGTCGATGCGGTCGAGCACGCCGCCATGACCGGGCAGCAGGTTGCTGCTGTCCTTGAGGCCGGACTGGCGCTTGAACATGCTTTCGGTGAGGTCACCCACCACGGAGATCGCCACGACCACCGCTGCGCCAGCCAGCGCCGGCAGCAGCGTGGTCGCGCCCCAGCCACGGAACAGGCCGACGATGAGCGTGATCAGCAGGCTGGCGAGCAGACCGCCGAAGAAGCCTTCCCAGCTTTTCCCGGGACTCACGCGCGGCGCGAGCTTGTGCCGGCCGAAACGCCGGCCCGCAAAATAGGCACCGATGTCGGCGCCCCAGACCAGCACCATCACCGCGAGAATCAGCCAGTTGCCCAGCGGCAACTGCTTGAGCAGCATCAGGCCCTGCCAGGCCGGCAGCAGAATGAGCAGGCCGATGAGCAGACGCGCCGGCAATCCGCTCCAGAAGCGTGCGCTGTTCGGATAGCCGATCACCAGCAACACCGCGGCCGCCCACCAGAGCATCGCCAGCACCAGCAGCACACCCGCCAACGCCGGCAGCAGATAGAGCGCGGAGAGCAGCACCGCCACCACGACGGCGTAGCCCACGCGCTGTGACTGCGCGACCAGCCCGATCAGACGCGCCCACTCCCAGGCTCCAAGGCAGACCACCACACCGATGAACAGTGCGAAGGCTCCCGCTTCGAGGAGGAAGAACCCACAGAGGGCGATGGGCAGCAGAATCAGCGCGGTGATGATCCGTTGTTTCAGCATTGAGCCGGTACCTCGGCCGCCATGACCTGCTCGCTGGTCTTGCCGAAGCGGCGCTGGCGGGTGGCGAAATCGGCCAGCGCATTGCGCATGGCCTCGTGTTTGAAGTCGGGCCAGAACAGGTCGGAGAAGTACAGCTCGGCATAGGCCAGTTGCCAGAGCAGGAAGTTGCTGATGCGGTGCTCGCCGCCGGTGCGGATGCACAGGTCCGGCAACGGCATGTCACCGGTCGCCAGGTGGCCCTGCAACATGGCCGCGGAGATGTCCTCGGGGAGCAGACGACCGCCCTGCACCTCGCGCGCCAGGCGCTGGGTGGCCTGGACGATGTCCCACTGGCCGCCGTAGTTGGCCGCGACCTGCAGGACGAAGCGCGTGTGCCGCTCGGTGAGCGCTTCGACTTCGCGCATCGACGCCTGCAGTTCAGGATGGAAGCGCGAGCGGTCGCCGATGATCTTCAGGCGGATGCCGTTGTCGTTGAGTCGCCTGGCCTCGCGACGCAGCGCGCCGAGGAAAAGCTCCATCAGCGCGCCCACCTCTTCGGCAGGGCGTTGCCAGTTCTCGCTGGAAAAGGCGAACAACGTCAGCACTTCCACACCTTCGTCGGCGCAGACCTCGATCACCGCGCGCACGGCGTCGACACCGGCCTTGTGCCCGGCGACGCCCGGCAACAGGCGGCGCTTCGCCCAACGGTTGTTGCCGTCCATGATGATCGCGACATGACGCGGTACCACGGCGCCCTGCCCGACTTGCTTGGTCTTCTCCATGAGCGCGGCCCCGGCTGACCTCACACGGCCATCAGATCGGTTTCTTTCGCTTCCAGCGCCTTGTCCACCAGGGCGACGAACTTGTCGGTGAGCTTCTGCACTTCATCGGCGGCACGACGTTCGTCGTCTTCGCTGATTTCCTTTTCCTTCGACAGGTCCTTGAGCTGCGCCAGCGCGTCGCGACGGATGTTGCGCACGGCGACCCGGGCGTTCTCCGCCTCGGCACGCGCCTGCTTGGTGTAGCCCTTGCGGGTTTCCTCGGTCAACGCGGGCATCGGCACGCGAATCACGGTACCGGCGTTGGACGGGTTCAGGCCCAGGTCGGAAGTCAGGATGGCCTTTTCCACCGCGGCGATCATGTTCTTGTCGAACACGCTCAGCTTTAGGGTGCGGGAGTCTTCGACGGAAACGCTGGCGACCTGGTTCAACGGCACCAGGTCACCGTAGGCCGGCACGCGGACGCCACCGAGGATGTCGGGATGGGCGCGACCGGTACGGATCTTGGCGAACGCGTGATCCAGCGATTCCAGGGTTTTCTGCATGCGCTCCTGCGCGTCTTTCTTGATCTCGTTGATCATTCGTTCGACTCCTCGATCAGGGTACCTTCGGCGCCGCCTACGACGATGTTCAGCAGGGCGCCGGGCTTGTTCATGTTGAAGACACGCAGCGGCATGTTGTGGTCGCGGCACAGGCAGATCGCGGTCAGGTCCATCACGGCGAGCTTGCGGTCGAGCACGGCATCATAAGTCAGCCGGTCGAACTTCTCCGCATGCGGGTCCTTGAACGGATCGGCGGTGTAGACGCCATCGACCTTGGTGGCCTTGAGCACCACGTCGGCATCGATTTCGATGGCGCGCAGGCAGGCGGCAGAGTCGGTGGTGAAGAACGGGTTGCCGGTGCCGGCGGAGAAGATCACCACTTCACCGGACTTCAGGTGACGCATGGCCTTGCGGCGGTCGTAGTGGTCGGTGACACCGACCATGGAGATGGCCGACATGACCAGCGCGGGGATGTTCGAGCGCTCGAGGGCGTCGCGCATCGCCAGGGAATTCATCACGGTGGCCAGCATGCCCATGTGGTCGCCGGTGACCCGATCCATGCCGGCAGCGGACAGTGCCGCCCCGCGGAACAGGTTGCCCCCGCCGATAACCAGGCCGACCTGAACGCCGATGCCGACCAGTTGGCCGACTTCCAGCGCCATGCGGTCGAGTACTTTCGGGTCGATGCCGAAGTCTTCCGAACCCATCAGGGCTTCGCCGCTTAACTTGAGCAGAATCCGTTTATAGCGAGGTTGACGACCACTCACCTGCTGAGCCATTTGCGTTTCTCTCCTGCGGCGTTGAGGTTTTCGGCCCCTCGGGGGCCTGCGTATTGCGCTTGGACAGCGCCTCGCTCACGAGTTGCAGCGGAGCGCCAGAAACTTTCGCCGGGCCTGTGGAAACCCGGCCAAACACTGCCCCCAGTTTGACGAAAAGGCCGCACGCGTGAACGGGCAGCCTCTTCGGGGCGACACAGTGTATACCGACTTATTGCTTGGTCGCGGCGACCTGGGCAGCAACTTCGGCAGCGAAGTCGACTTCGGCACGTTCGATGCCTTCACCTACTTCGTAACGAACGAAGGACACCACTTCGGCACCGGCTTTCTTGGCCAGATCGCCGACCTTGATTTCCGGGTCCTTGACGAACGCCTGCTCGACCAGGCTGGCTTCGGCGAGGAACTTGTTGATACGGCCCTTGACCATGTTCTCGACGATGTTTTCCGGCTTGCCGGCGATCTTGTCGGCGTTCAGCGCTAGGAAGATTTCCTTTTCCTTGGCCACGGCCTCTTCGGAAACCTGCGACGGGCTGACGAACTGCGGGTTGCTCGCCGCGACGTGCATGGCGATTTCCTTGGCCAGTTCGGCGTTGCCACCCTTCAGGGTAACCAGTACGCCGATGCGGTGACCGTGCAGGTAAGCACCGACGACATCACCTTCGACGCGGGTCAGGCGACGGATGTTGACGTTCTCGCCGACCTTGGCGACCAGCGCCTCGCGAGCGGATTCCTGAGCGGCGACCAGCGGAGCGGCGTCGGACAGTTTCTCGGCGAAGGCTTTTTCCAGGCTGGCGGAGACGAAGTTCTTGAAGTCGTCCTGCAGGGCGAGGAAGTCGGTCTGCGAGTTGACTTCGATGATCACGGCGGACTTGTTGTCATCGGCCACTTTGACGGCGATGGAGCCTTCAGCGGCGATGTTGCCGGCTTTCTTGGCGGCCTTGATGGCGCCCGCGGCACGCATGTCGTCGATCGCTTTCTCGATGTCGCCGCCGGCGGCGGTCAGCGCCTTCTTGCAATCCATCATGCCTTGGCCAGTACGCTCGCGCAGTTCTTTAACCAGGGCTGCAGTGATTTCTGCCATGTTCTTGATCCTCTAGAAAGGTCTTCAACCATTCCACCCGATACGGATGACAACCGGGTGATCGATTCTGAGGTGGCAAAAAGGGGGCCTAGCCCCCTTTCTGCGCACCGGGTGACGCTGGCGTCGGCTTATCAGCCTTCAGCGGCCTCGGGAGCAGCTTCTTCGACGAACTCGTCGGCGCCGCCCTGGGCGTTCTGACGGCCTTGCAGCACGGCGTCGGCCATGGCGCCGAGGTACAGCTGAACGGCGCGGATGGCGTCGTCGTTACCCGGGATGATGTAGTCAACGCCTTCCGGGCTGCTGTTGGTATCGACGATGCCGATGACCGGGATACCGAGCTTGTTGGCTTCGGTGATCGCGATGCGCTCGTGGTCGACGTCGACGACGAACAGTGCGTCCGGCAGGCCGCCCATGTCCTTGATGCCGCCCAGGCTGCGGTCCAGTTTTTCCAGATCGCGCGAACGCATCAGGGCTTCTTTCTTGGTCAGCTTGGCGAAGGTGCCGTCCTGGGACTGGGTTTCCAGTTCGCGCAGGCGCTTGATCGAGGCGCGGATGGTCTTGTAGTTGGTGAGCATGCCGCCCAACCAGCGGTGGTCGACGAACGGCGAGCCGCAACGGGCCGCTTCTTCGCGAACGATCTTGCCGGCGGAACGCTTGGTGCCGACGAACAGGATCTTGTTCTTGCCTGCGGACAGCTTCTCAACGAAAGCCAGGGCTTCGTTGAACATCGGCAGGGTTTTTTCCAGGTTGATGATGTGAATCTTGTTACGCGAGCCGAAAATGTACTTGCCCATTTTCGGGTTCCAGTAACGGGTCTGGTGGCCGAAGTGCACACCGGCCTTCAGCATGTCGCGCATGTTGACTTGAGACATTTCTATTCCTCGATAGTCGGGTTAGGCCTCCACGCATCCCAATATCCAACCCTTGCGGGCACCCAGGATATCGTGTCGATACGTGTGTGGGGTTCAAGCTCTTCGGACTGCATGCCCGTAAAAGCGGCGCGTTTTATACCACAAGGTGGCGCGAGCCGAAAGGAAAACCGCTGTCTGCACACCGGCTTTTCGCTGCCGGTTATGGGCGGCGGGCTCGAACTGGTAGAATCGTGCCTTTATTTGCCTTGTGCCAGAGAGCCCCAATGACCGTCACCATAAAGACGCCCGAGGAAATCGAAAAAATGCGCGTAGCCGGCCGCCTGGCCGCCGACGTGCTGGAAATGCTCGGCGAGCACGTGCGCGTGGGCGTGACCACCGAAGAGCTGGACCGCATCTGCCACGACTACATCGTCAACGTGCAGGACGCGATCCCCGCGCCGCTCAACTACAAGGGCTACCCCAAGTCGATCTGCACCTCGATCAACCAGGTGGTATGCCACGGCATTCCCAACGAGAAGCCGCTCAAGGACGGCGACATCGTCAACATCGACATCACCGTGATCAAGGACGGCTATCACGGCGACACCAGCAAGATGTTCCTGGTCGGGAAGACACCGGAGTGGGCCGAGCGCCTCTGCCGGGTCACCCAGGAATGCCTCTATAAAGGCATCCAACTGGTCCGTCCCGGCGCGCACTTGGGCGACATCGGCGAGGTGATCCAGAAGCATGCCGAGAAGCAGGGCTACTCGGTGGTCCGCGAATACTGCGGGCATGGCATCGGCAAGGTGTTCCACGAAGAGCCGCAGGTGGTCCATTACGGTCGCGCAGGCACCGGCATGGAGCTGCGCGAAGGGATGACCTTCACCATCGAGCCGATGATCAACCAGGGGCGCGCGGAAACCCGCCTGCTCGGCGACGGCTGGACGGCCATCACCAAGGATCGCAAGCTGTCCGCGCAGTGGGAACACACCATCCTGGTCACCGCCGATGGCTACGAGATCCTCACCCTGCGCAGCGACGACACCATAGCGCGCACCCCGGCCTGACGGGCCGGGAACCGCACCGAACGCATTCCCGCACCGGAGAGCCCCAGGCATGCCGCAGATGGACCCCGAGCTGTTCGACCGCGGCCAGTTCCAGGCCGAACTGGCCCTTAAATCCAGCCCGATCCCGGCCTTCAAGAAGGCCATCCGCCAGGCCCGCGAAGTGCTCGACGAGCGCTTCGCCAGCGGCCGCGACATCCGTCGCCTGGTGGAGGACCGCGCCTGGTTCGTCGACCAGATCCTGCATGAAGCCTGGGTTCGCTTCGACTGGAGCGAGGACGCCGACATCGCGCTGGTGGCGGTCGGCGGCTATGGGCGTGGCGAGCTGCACCCGTACTCGGACATCGACCTGCTGATCCTGCTGGACAACGCCGACCACGAGATCTTCCGCACGCCGATCGAGGCCTTCCTCACCCTGCTCTGGGACATCGGCCTGGAAGTCGGCCAGAGCGTGCGCTCGGTGGAGGAATGCGCGGAAGAAGCCCGCGCCGACCTCACGGTGATCACCAACCTGATGGAAAGCCGTACCATCGCCGGCCCGGAGCGCCTGCGCCAGCGGATGATCGAGGTCACCAGCTCGCAGCGCATGTGGCCGAGCCTGCAGTTCTTCCTGGCCAAGCGCGAGGAACAGGCCAAGCGTCACGCCAAGTACAACGACACCGAATACAACCTCGAACCCAACGTGAAGGGCTCGCCTGGCGGCCTGCGCGACATCCAGACCATCCTCTGGATCGCCCGCCGGCAGTTCGGCACGCTGAACCTGCACGCGATGGTCGGCCAGGGCTTCCTCATCGAAAGCGAGTATTCCCTGCTCGCCTCTTCCCAGGAGTTCCTCTGGAAGGTCCGCTACGCCCTGCACATGCTCGCCGGGCGCGCCGAGGACCGTCTGCTGTTCGACCACCAGCGGCGCATCGCCGGGCTGCTCGGCTTCGAGGAGACCGACGCCAAGCTCGCCGTCGAACGCTTCATGCAGAAGTACTACCGGGTGGTGATGGGCATCGCCGAGCTGAACGACCTGATCAACCAGCACTTCGAGGAAGTCATCCTCAGCACCGGCAAGATCTGCCAGCTCAAGCCGCTGAACAGCCGTTTCCAGCTGCGCGACGGCTACATCGAGGCGAGCAACCCGAACGTCTTCAAGCGCACCCCGTTCGCCATCCTGGAAATCTTCGTGCTGATGGCCCAGCACCCGGAAATCAAGGGGGTTCGCGCCGACACCATCCGCCTGCTGCGCGACCACCGGCACCTGATCGACGACGAGTTCCGCAGCGATATCCGCAACACCAGCCTGTTCATCGAACTGTTCAAGTCCAGCCAGGGCATCCACCGCAACCTGCGGCGGATGAACCGCTACGGCATCCTCGGGCGCTACCTGCCGGAATTCGGCCACATCGTCGGGCAGATGCAGCACGACCTGTTCCACATCTATACGGTGGACGCGCACACGCTGAACCTGATCAAGCACCTGCGCAAACTGCGCCGCCCGGAGCTGGCGGAGAGGTTTCCGCTGGCCAGCAAGGTCATCGACAAGCTGCCCAAACCCGAGCTGATCTACCTCGCCGGGCTCTACCACGACATCGGCAAGGGGCGCGGCGGTGATCATTCGGCGCTGGGCGCGCTGGACGCCGAGGCGTTCGCCCACCGCCACCACCTGCCGGCATGGGATACACGGCTGATCGTCTGGCTGGTGCAGAACCACCTGACCATGTCGACCACCGCCCAGCGCAAGGACCTCTCCGACCCGCAGGTGATCTTCGATTTCGCCCAGTTGGTCGGCGACCAAACGCACCTCGACTACCTCTACGTGCTCACCGTCGCCGACATCAACGCGACCAACCCGAGCCTGTGGAACTCCTGGCGCGCCAGCCTGCTGCGCCAGCTCTACACCGAGACCAAGCGCGCGCTGCTGCGCGGCCTGGAAAACCCGCTGGACCGCGAAGAGCAGATCCGCCAGACGCAAAGCGCCGCGCTGGACATCCTCGCCCGCGCCGGCATCGACCCGGACGACGCCGAGCAGCTCTGGTCGCAACTGGGCGACGACTACTTCCTGCGCCACACCGCCGGCGACGTGGCCTGGCACACCGAGGCGATCATCCAGCACCCGGCCAGCGACGGCCCGCTGGTGCTGATCCGCGAGACCGCCCAGCGCGACGTCGAAGGTGCCACGCAGATCTTCATCTACGCGCCCGACCAGCACGACTTCTTCGCCGTGACCGTGGCCGCGATGGACCAGCTCAACCTGAACATCCACGACGCGCGGATCATCACCTCGACCAGCCAGTTCACCCTCGACACCTACATCGTGCTCGACGCCGACGGCGGCAGCATCGGCGACAACCCGGAGCGCATCCGCGAAATCCGCGCCGGGCTGATCGATACGCTGAAGAACCCCGACGATTACCCGTCGATCATCCAGCGCCGGGTGCCGCGCCAGCTCAAGCACTTCGCCTTCGCTCCGCGCCTGACCATCCACAACGATGCGCAGCGCCCGGTGACCGTGCTCGACCTGACCGCTCCGGACCGCCCCGGCCTGCTGGCGCGGATCGGCAAGATCTTCCTCGACTTCGACCTGTCCCTGCAGAACGCCAAGATCACCACCCTTGGCGAGCGCGTGGAGGACGTGTTCTTCGTCACGGACGCGGCCAACCAGCCGCTCTCCGACCCGCAGCTGTGCGCGCGCCTGCAGCAGGCGATCGTCCAGCAACTCTCCGACGCCGACAGCACAGTCGCGCCGGAACGCATCAGCATCTGAAACCGCCGGCAGGCCTGCCGCCACGAGACCGCCTTCGCATGAACAACGCCCTCGACACCCTGCAACCCTACCCCTTCGAAAAACTGCGGGCGCTGCTCGCGGGCGTGCAGCCGGCGGCCGGCAAGACGCCGATCGCGCTGTCCATCGGCGAGCCCAAGCATGCCTCGCCGGCGTTCGTCGCCCAGGCGCTGCGCGACAACCTGGCGCAACTGGCGGTGTACCCGACGACGCTGGGCATCCCGGCCCTGCGCGAAGCCATCGCCGGCTGGTGCCAGCGCCGCTTCGGCGTGCCCGAAGGCTGGCTGGACGCGGCGCGCCATGTACTGCCGGTGAACGGCACGCGCGAGGCGCTGTTCGCCTTCACCCAGACGGTGGTCGAGCGCAGCGCCAACGGCCTGGTGGTCAGCCCGAACCCGTTCTATCAGATCTACGAGGGCGCGGCGCTGCTCGCCGGAGCCACGCCGCACTACCTGCCGTGCCTGGCGGAAAACGGCTTCAACCCGGCTTTCGACGCGGTGCCGACAGAGGTCTGGCAGCGCACGCAGATTCTCTTCCTCTGCTCGCCGGGCAACCCGACCGGCGCGCTGGTGCCGGTGGAGACGCTGAAGAAGCTCATCGCACTGGCCGATGAGCACGACTTCGTGATCGCCGCCGACGAGTGCTACAGCGAGCTGTACTTCGACGAGGAAAACCCTCCGCCGGGCCTGCTCAGCGCCTGCGCCGAACTGGGCCGCAGCGATTTCAGACGCTGCGTGGTGTTCCACAGCCTGTCCAAGCGTTCCAACCTGCCGGGTCTGCGCTCGGGCTTCGTCGCCGGCGACGCGGACATCCTCAAGGCGTTCCTGCTCTATCGCACCTACCACGGCTGCGCGATGCCGGTACAGACTCAGCTGGCCAGCGTGGCGGCATGGGGCGACGAAGCCCACGTACGTGCCAACCGCGACCTGTACCGGGCGAAATACGACGCCGTGCTGGACATCCTCGAGCCGGTGCTGGACGTGCAGCGCCCGGACGGCGGCTTCTACCTGTGGGCGAAAACGCCAATGGACGATGCCGCGATCACCCGGGCGCTGTTCGCCGAGGAGCACGTCACCGTGGTGCCGGGCTCCTACCTGTCGCGCGAGGTGGACGGCTTCAACCCCGGCGCCGGCCGCGTGCGCATGGCACTGGTCGCGCCGCTGGCCGAATGCGTCGAAGCCGCCGAGCGCATCCGCGCGTTCCTGCAACGGCGCTAGCCTTCCGCAGGGTGCGCCTCAGCCCTGCTGCCACTGCGCCTCGCGAATGTCGAGGTCGCGCAGCAGGCCGCTGACGATCTCGTCGTCGAGCAGGTGTTCGCGGCGCAGGCGGTACAGCTCCAGGCGCTGCGCACGCAGCGCGTGCACACGCAAACGCCCTTCCAGGGCCCGCACCTTGCGGGCGCGCTGGCGGGTCTCCTCGTCGCTGTCGTGGCGATCCAGCTGATCGCGGTATTCGGCCATGATCCGCGCCTTGGTTTCCGCCACCAGCGCGGCGGTCTCGGCGTCCTCGCCCGGCTCTTCCGCCTGCGCCTCCAGCGCACGGATCGCCGCCTCGGCGGTCTTGCGCCAGAGCCGGCGGCGCTCGCGGTCGCGCTCCTCGCCATCGTCCGCAGGCATGCCTCTGAGCAGCAGTGGCAGGCCGATGCTGGCGACCGCCAGCGAGGCGAGGATCACCCCGGCGGCGATGAAGATCAGCAGGTCGCGCTGCGGAAAGTCGCTGCCGTCGCCCAGCACCAACGGCAGTGACATCACGCCGGCCAGGGTCACCGAGCCGCGCACGCCGCCCAGCGACAGCAGCAGCGTGAGGCGTGTCCAGGATTGCCCGGCGAAGGTGCTCGGCCGCCCGCGCCACTGGCGAATCCGCGCGGAAATTCGCCAGTAGGCGTACATCCAAAGGAACCGCAGCGCCATCAGCACGAGGAACACCAGCAGCACGTAGGCGAACAGCTGGGCGACAGTCAGCCAGAGGTCGTCGACGCCACGGGTGACGGCGCTGACGATATCCGGCAGCTGCAACCCCAGGAGCAGGAATACCAGCCCGTTGAAGCTGTACTCCACCATCGCCCAGACGCTGTGGTTGAGCAGCCGCGTGGTGGTTTGCCGCGGCAGCAGGTCCTGGCGGCTCTGCATCATGCCGGCGGCCACGGCGGCGAGGATGCCGGACACGCCGAGGTGCTCGGCGAGCACGTAGGTGGCGAACGGCAGCAATAGCAGGAACACCACATGGGTCGCCGGATCGTCCCAGCCGCGGTCGATCATCCAGCCGCGCAGCCACCCCAGTCCCCAGGCGAGCAGGATGCCGACGACGATGCCGCCCGCCGCGACCAGGACGAAATCCAGGCTTGAATCGCCCAGCGAGAACAGCCCGGTCAGCGCCGCCGCCACGGCGAACTTGAAGGCCACCAGGCCGGACGCATCGTTCATCAGCGCCTCGCCCTGCAGGATGTGGTTGAGCGCGCGCGGCAGGCGCCCGTGGGTGATCGCCGCGACTGCCACCGCATCGGTCGGCGACAGCACCGCGGCCAGGGCAAAGGCCGCCGCCCACGGCAGTTCCGGCAACAGCAGGTGGATGAAGGCGCCGGCGCCGAGCACGGTGAACAGCACCAGGCCGAACGCCAGAGTCAGGATCGGCGTGCGCAGCCGCCAGAACTCTCGCTTGGGCATGTGCCAGCCGTCGGCGAATAGCAGCGGCGGTATAAACAGCAACATGAACAGTTCAGGGTCGAGCCTGACGTGCAGGCCGAACGCCGGCAGCGCCAGCAGCCCGCCCGCGGCGATCTGGATCAGCGGAAGGGGAACGGGGACGAACTGCGCGGTCAGGCGGGTCCCGCCGACGACCAGCAGCATGACCAGGATGGTATGGAGCAATTGCATCGAAAACGGTCCTTGGCGGGGCACGCGATGACCCGGAAACGGCTCCGGATCGCGAGGCCCGTGCAACGGGCTCTGACAACCTGCCGGCGATTTCGCGCCATCGCATTGCAGATCGGCGACCGCTCTGATGGCATACTCCCAGGCTCGACAACGTTACCAGACCCACCACGATGAATCGCACCCTGTTCGGAATCAAAGCGTGTGACACGATGAAGAAAGCCCGCAGCTGGCTGGACGAACACGCCGTCAACTATGTTTTCCACGACTACAAAGCCAGCGGCATCGACCGCGCCAGCCTCGAACGCTGGTGCGACGAGCATGGCTGGCAAACCGTGCTGAACCGCGCCGGAACCACGTTTCGCAAGCTGGACGACGCGCAGAAGGCCGATCTCGACCAGGCCCGGGCCATCGACCTGATGCTCGCCCAGCCGTCGATGATCAAGCGCCCGGTACTCGACCTGGGATCGCGCACCCTGGTCGGATTCAAGCCTGAGCTGTACGACGCGGCCCTGAACCACTGACACTTATTCATCACAGAGGCGCAAGGCGCCCTGCCAGACAAAAGGAAATCACCATGTCCTCTACCCTGTTCAGCCTGGCCTTCGGTCTCGGCACGCAGAATCGCAAAGGCGTGTGGCTGGAAGTCTTCTATTCCCAGCCGCTGCTGGCGCCCAGCGCCGAGCTGGTCGCCGCCGTGGCGCCGATCCTCGGTTACGAAGGCGGCAACCAGGCAATCCCCTTCACCAGCAACCAGGCCCGCGAGATGTCGGCCGCGCTGCGCAGCATCGACGCCACGCAGTCCGCACTGCTGACCCGCCTGGCGGAAAGCGCCAACCCGCTGGTCGCCACCCTGCTCGCCGAAGACACCGCGCTCACCTCGACCCCCGAGGCCTACCTCAAGCTGCACCTGCTCTCCCATCGCCTGGTCAAGCCGCACGGGCAGAACCTGAGCGGCATCTTCCCGCTGCTGCCGAACGTCGCCTGGACCAATGCCGGCGCCATCGACCTGAGCGAACTGGCCGAGCGCCAGCTGGAAGCGCGCCTGGTCGGCAAGCTGCTGGAAGTGGTCTCGGTGGACAAGTTCCCGAAAATGACCGACTACGTGGTGCCGAGCGGCGTGCGCATCGCCGACAGCGCCCGCGTGCGCCTGGGCGCCTACATCGGCGAAGGCACCACGGTGATGCACGAGGGCTTCGTCAACTTCAACGCCGGGACCGAAGGTCCGGGAATGATCGAAGGCCGCGTTTCCGCCGGCGTGTTCGTCGGCAAGGGCTCGGACCTCGGCGGCGGCTGCTCGACCATGGGCACCCTGTCCGGTGGCGGCAACATCATCATCTCGGTCGGCGAAGGCTGCCTGATCGGCGCCAACGCCGGCATCGGCATCCCGCTGGGCGACCGCAACATCGTCGAGGCCGGCCTGTACATTACCGCGGGCACCAAGGTCGCCCTGCTGGATGACCAGAACGCCCTGGTCAACGTGGTCAAGGCACGCGACCTGGCCGGCCAGCCGGACCTGCTGTTCCGCCGCAACTCGCGCAACGGCGCGGTGGAATGCAAGACCAACAAGACCGCCATCGAACTGAACGAAGCCCTGCACGCGCACAACTGATGGGTATCGCCGGCTCAACCCATCCTACGAACCTTCCGTAGCAGGCCGCAGGATGGGTCGAGGCGCGCAGCGCCGATACCCATCGCCTGGCAACAAAACACTCAGGCCGGGCCCATGCCCGGCCTTTCCATTCATGCTCGGCAGACATTTCGCGGTACCGCAGCCATGCCACTGAACTCGCCCTGGCGCGCCGACTTTCCCGGCATCCTGGCCTTGCAGGCCGAGGGCCAGACCTACCTGGACAACGCCGCCACCGCGCAAAAGCCGGAGCCGGTGCTCGCGGCCCTGGACGCTTACTACCGCAGCGGCGCCGCCAACGTGCACCGCGCCCAGCACCTGCCCGGTGACCGCGCCACGCGCGCCTTCGAGGCGACCCGGCTGAAGGTGGCGCAATGGCTGAATGCCGCCAGCCCGGCGGAAATCGTCTTCACCCGCGGCGCCACGGAGGCCTTCAACCTGCTTGCCTACGGTCTGGAGCACCTGTTCCAGCCAGGCGACGAGATCGCCGTCAGCGCCTTGGAGCACCACGCCAACCTGCTGCCCTGGCAACAGCTGGCGCACCGTCGCGGGCTGAACCTGGTGGTGCTGCCGCTGGACGCCCAGGGCGATATCGACCTCGCTGCGGCGGCCACGCTGATCGGCGCACGCACCCGGCTGCTCGCGGTCAGCCAGTTGTCCAACGTGCTCGGCCGCTGGCAGCCGTTGCCGGAGCTGCTGGCACTGGCCCGCGCGCAGGGCGCCCTCAGCGTGGTCGACGGCGCCCAGGGCGCGGTGCACGGCCGGCATGACCTGCAGGCGCTGGGCTGCGACTTCTACGCGTTCTCCAGCCACAAGCTCTACGGCCCGGAAGGCGTCGGCGTGCTCTACGGTCGCAGCGACGCCCTGGCCTTGCTGCGCCACTGGCAGTTCGGTGGCGAGATGGTCCGCCGGGCCGGATTCCAGGAGGCCGAATTCCATCCGGCGCCCATGGGGTTCGAGGCCGGAACGCCGCCGATTGCCGGAGTGATCGGCCTCGGCGCCGCGCTGGACTACCTGGACGGGCTGGATGAAACGGCCGTCGCCGTCCACGAAGCCGCGCTGCACGCCGAACTGCTGGCTGGCCTCGCCACCCGCGATGGCGTGCGCCTGCTCGGCGCGCCGCGCATCGCCCTGGCCTGCTTCGCCGTCGACGGCGTGCATAACGCCGACCTGGCGCACCTGCTCGGCGAACAGGGCATCGCGGTGCGTGTCGGCAGCCATTGTGCGATGCCACTGTACGATCGCCTCGGTCTGGCCGGCGCGGTCCGCGTGTCGCTGGCGCTGTACAACGACGGCGAGGACCTGCGGCGTTTCTTCGCCGCCCTCGATGCCGCCCTGGAGCTGCTGCGATGAGCGAATCGCCGCCGCTGGCGCAGCAGGCACTGGACGCGTTCGCCCGGCTTCCGGGTTGGGAGCAGCGCGCGCGCCTGCTGCTGCAATGGGCCGAGCGCCTGGAGCCGCTGGACGCGGCCGAACGCAGCGAGGCCAACCGCGTGCACGGCTGCGAGAGCCTGGTCTGGCTGGTGGCGGAGCGCCGCGAACAGGCGCTGCATTTTCGCGCTGCCAGCGATGCGCGCCTGCTGCGTGGCCTGCTGGCGCTTCTGCTGGCTCGCATCGAGGGGCTGGACGGCGCCGCGCTGGCGGCGCTGGACCTCGCCGACTGGTTCGCCCAACTCGGCCTGCAGCGCCAGCTCAGCCCGTCGCGCAGCAACGGGTTGCACGCCGTGCTCAAGCGGATGCGTGAACTGGCTGCAATGCACTGATCGGGCGCGCCACGGTGCGCATGGCGCACCTACGGGAAGCGTGGGGACGCGGCTGCCGGACGCGCGGGGACGGGCTGCATTTCGTAGGGTGCGCCGCGCGCACTGCGCCTTGTGGTCGCCCGCCCGGAACCCGTTCCCGCCACCCGCAGTCGACTGCTTGAACGCGAGGCAGAGAGCACATGAGCGCAGACATCCGCATCGGCATATCCGGCTGGCGATACGCCCCCTGGCGCGGCGTCTTCTATCCGGAGAAGCTGCGCCAGGACGACGAGCTGCAGTTCGCTTCCCGCGCGGTCGGCAGCATCGAGATCAACGGTTCCTTCTACTCGCTGCAACGCCCGGAAAGCTGGGCGCGCTGGCATGACGAGACGCCCGAGGACTTCGTCTTCAGCGTCAAGGCACCGCGCTACATCACCCACATCCGCCGGCTCGACGATGTCGAAAAGCCGATCGCCAACTTCTTCGCCTCCGGCCTGCTGCGCCTGCAGCGCAAGCTGGGGCCGATCCTCTGGCAGTTCCCGCCGAGCTTCCACTTCGATGCCGAGCAGTTCGAGGCCTTCCTGCGCCTGTTGCCGCACGACACCGAAAAAGCGCTGCACATCGCCCGCGGGCATGAGCCGCGCATGGAGGGACGCACCCACCTGGCAATCGACGAGCCGCGAAAGATGCGCCACGCGGTGGAGATTCGCCACGCCAGCTTCGAGGATCGCGCCTTCGTCGACATGCTGCGCGAGCACGACGTGGCGCTGGTGGTGGCGGATACTGCGGGCAAGTGGCCGCTGAAGGAGGATGTCACCAGCGACTTCGTCTACCTGCGCCTGCATGGCGAAGAGGAGCTTTACGCCAGCGGCTACACAGACGCGGCGCTGGACGACTGGGCGCGGCGGATGAAGGCCTGGAGCGAAGGCGGCCAGGTGGACGACGCGCGGCTGATCGTCGAGCGCAAGCCTTCGCGCAAGCGGCGCGACCTGTTCTGCTATTTCGACAACGACATCAAGGTCAAGGCGCCCTTCGACGCCGGCAAGCTGGCCGTGCGCCTCGGCCTGACGGGGGCACCGGTGCCGCTGGCCGAACGCGCCGCCGAAGCCGACCGGCTGATCGCCGAACACGGCGGCGCGAAGCGCAACCCGTCGAAGCCGCGCAAACCGAAGAAACCGCGTTAGTCAGTCCGCCGGGCGCACGCGCTGGGTCAGGCCCCGGAGGAAGTTGCGCAGCACCTGATCGCCACATTCGCGATAGTTGTTGTGGCCGGGCTTGCGGAACAGCGCGCTCAGCTCGGCCTTGCCCATGGGCAGCTCGGCGGCTTCGAGAATGGCGTGCATGTCCTCGTCGCGCAGCTCGAAGGCCACGCGGAGCTTCTTCAGGATGGCGTTGTTGGTGATGCGTTTTTCCACCGGGAGGCGCGGCCGGCTGTCGTCCTTGCCGCGTTTGTAGAACACCAGGCCGTCGAGGAAGTGCGCCATGACTTCGTCGCTGCAGGGCTGGAATCCTTCCTCCTCATCCTTCTTCAGGTAGGCGGCCATGTCCTCGATGCTGACCCTGTAATCGGCCAACTGGCAGATCTTCACCAGCTTGGGTTCGCTGACATCCAGCATGTAGCGCAGGCTGCGCAGCACATCGTTATTCATCATCGCAGGGGTCTCGTGGAAGCCCGCGCCGCCGGCCCGGCGCGGGAGTGAAGCGAAAAGGCCGACGATTATACGGCCGCGGCGCGGGCGGGCCCCCGAACGCTGATTCGCGGGGCCTCTGC
>NZ_JASCPA010000074.1:0-17920 GCF_029959715.1 Pseudomonas sp. PS02288
AAGGGGCGACCCAGCCGCGGCGGCTCCGCCCGCCGCGCCCGGCCGCGGGCGGGGCGCGACCGGCGATTCCGATGTATCCGCGCGCCACGCCTCGTCGTGGCGCGTTCTTTTTCAGGGTGGATCGGGGCGCGTAGCCGGCGCCTCGTTCCTCCTCCGGTAAATCGCTCGGTGGATCGAGAAGGCGTGATCCACCCTCCGCAGGACGATCCGATGTCATCCATACCTACCTCCTTTCCCATCCCGGTGACCGTACTCAGCGGTTTTCTCGGTGCCGGCAAGACCACCCTGTTGCGCCACATGCTGGACGCCGAGCACGGCCTCAAGCTGGCGGTGATCGAGAACGAGTACAGCGACACGCCGATCGACAGCCAGTTGCTCGGCAGCGAGCCGGTGCAGGTGATGACGCTGGCCAACGGCTGCGTCTGCTGTTCGATCCATGTCGAGCTGGAGAAGGCGCTCTATCTACTGCTGGACAAGCTCGACAGCGGCGAACTGGCGTTCGACCGGTTGGTGATCGAATGCACCGGCCTGGCCGACCCGGCGCCGGTGGCGCAGACCTTCTTCGCCGGCGACGAGCTGTGCGAGCGCTACGTGCTCGACGGAATCGTCACCCTGGTGGACGCCGCCAACGCCGCGCGCCACCTGCAGGAAACCATCGCCCAGGCCCAGGTCGGGTTCGCCGACCGCATCCTGCTGAGCAAGACCGACCTGGTGGATGCCGCCGCGGTCGAGGCGCTGGAGCAGCGGCTGCAGCGGATCAACCGCCGCGCGCCGATCCGCGTGGTCGAGCATGGCCGCATCGATCTCGCCGAGTTGCTGGACATCCGCGGCTTCAACCTCAACGCCGACATCGGCCCGTCGTTGAGCCTGCGCCCACTGGCGCCCGCCGGCGCGACGCCGGATCGCATCGCCACGCTGGTGCTCAGGAGCGACCGGGCGCTGGACATCGACCGGCTCAGCGCTTTCATGGAGCGCCTGCTGGAGACCCACGGCAACTCGCTGCTGCGCTACAAGGGCGTGCTGGACATTGCCGGCGAAGACCGCCGGATGGTGTTCCAGGGCGTGCTGCGTCTGTACGGCTTCGACTTCGACAGCGAGTGGGGTGCCGACGAAAAGCGCGAGAGCGTGATCGTGTTTATCGGCGACAACCTGCCGGAAGACGCGATTCGCCAGGGGTTCGCCGAACTCGGCGCATAAAAAAACAGGCTCCCGAGGGAGCCTGTCTGTTTCAGCCGAACGAGCTGGCGATCAGAGTGCCATGTCGCTCGCCGCGTCTTCCTTGCGCGGCGCCTCGTCTCCGCTCGGAGTCGGCGCAACGCTGGCCTTGTTGACCGGCGGCGGCGTGGTCAGCTGCAGGACACCCGCGGTGTAGTTCCATTCCTCGGCCACGCGATCCGGGCTGTCGTTGAGCCGGGTGCCGTAGCTCGGCACGATCTGCCGGATCTTGGCTTGCCACGCGGGCGTGGCGACCTTGTCCTGGAACACCTTCTCCAGCACGCCCAGCATGATCGGCGCGGCGGTCGACGCGCCCGGCGAGGCGCCCAGCAAGCCGGCGATGCTGCGGTCTTCGGAGGCGACGATCTCGGTGCCGAGCTTCAGCACGCCGCCTTTCTCGGCATCGCGCTTGATGATCTGCACGCGCTGGCCGGCTTGCCACAGACGCCAGTCTTCCTTCTTCGCGTTGGGGAAGTACTCGCGCAGGGCGGCCATGCGGTCGTCGTCCGACAGCATCAGCTGACCGGCGAGGTACTCGACCAGCGGGTACTCGGCGATGCCGACCTTGGTCATCGGCCAGACGTTGTGGGTGTTGGTGCTGGTCAGCAGGTCAAGGTAGGAACCCTGCTTGAGGAACTTGGTGGAGAAGGTGGCGAAGGGCCCGAACAGGATCACGCGCTTGCCGTCGAGTACGCGGGTGTCCAGGTGCGGAACCGACATCGGCGGTGCGCCGACCGACGCCTTGCCATAGGCCTTGGCCAGGTGCTGCTGGGCGATGGAGGGGTTCTCGGTGACCAGGAACGAGCCGCCGACCGGGAAGGCGCCGTATTCGCGCGCTTCCGGAATGCCGGACTTCTGCAGCAGGTGCAGCGCGCCGCCACCGGCGCCGATGAAGACGAACTTGGCGTCGGTCTGCGTCTCGCTGTTGTCCTTCAGGTTCTTGTAGGTCACGCGCCAGGAGCCGTCCTGGTTGCGCGTGATGTCCTCGACTTCGCTGGACAGCTTGAGCGAGAAGTTCTCCTTGCTCTCGAGGTTGGCGACGAACTGGCGGGTGATTTCGCCGAAGTTCATGTCGGTGCCGATCGGCGTCCAGGTCGCGGCTATCTTCTGCGTCGGGTCGCGGCCTTCCATCATCAGCGGAACCCACTGCCTGATCTGCGCCGGGTCCTCGGAGTACTGCATGCCGCTGAACAGCGGGCTGGCTTGCAGCGCCTCGTAGCGCCTCTTCAGGAAGGCGATGTTGTCATCGCCCCAGACGAAGCTCATGTGCGGGGTGGAGTTGATGAACGAGCGCGGATTCTTCAGCACGCCCTGGCGAACCTGCCAGGACCAGAACTGGCGCGAGACCTGGAACGACTCGTTGATCTCGATCGCCTTGGAGATGTCGATCTTGCCGTTCTTGTCTTCGGGGGTGTAGTTCAGCTCGGCGAGGGCCGAGTGGCCGGTGCCGGCGTTGTTCCAGCCGTTCGAGCTTTCCTCGGCGACGCCGTCCAGACGCTCGACCATTTCCATGGTCCAGCCCGGTTCCAGTTCGTTGAGCCAGATGCCCAGGGTGGAACTCATGATGCCGCCGCCGATGAGCAGGACATCGACCTTCTTCGCCTCTTCGGCGAATGCGGACGGGGTGCCCATGGCGATCGCAAGGCCAAGCAGGGCAGGATTGAGTTTCTTGAACATCTTCAGATTCCCATAGTGAACGAGCATCCACGCCAGCCTGACGGGCATCAGCCTCGCTCGCTCACGATGGTCTGCGCGGACATGGCCGCATCGACTGGACATGGACATATGGAGGTCGGCATTCGCCTTGCCCCCAACTTCCTGTCTCTCCGCGCTGACTTGTTGTTCGTCGTTGGAATCTGCTGCTTGAGTGACATTCTGTTTGCTGGATCGGGCTGCACGCCTGTCGATCAGCGGGTTCTGTTCGGCCACCGGGGGTGAGGGGCGCGACAAAACAGCGCAGCATCATATCACGCCCCGCAATTGCCGTGCTCCGGGCAACGCCACGTGCCGCGTGGCCTGGGCGTCGCCTCCGGCGCGCTTACCTGAACGGCGGGCAAGAAAAAGCCCGGCATCGGCCGGGCTCTTCTGTCGCGGTTGCGGGTTACTTGCCGTAAACCGGCAGGCGCGTGCAGATCGCCTTGACCTTCTCGCGCACGCTGGCTTCGATGCCTTCATCGCCGAGGTTGCCCAGCAGGTCGCAGATCCAGCCGGCCAGCTCTCGGCAGTCGGCTTCGACGAAACCCCGGGTGGTCACGGCCGGGGTGCCGATGCGCAGGCCGGAGGTGACGAAGGGCGAGCGCGGATCGTTGGGTACCGAGTTCTTGTTCACGGTGATGTGGGCGCGGCCAAGGGCGGCGTCCGCGTCCTTGCCGGTGATGTCCTGCTTGATCAGCGAGAGCAGGAACAGGTGGTTCTGGGTGCCGCCGGAAACCACGTCGAAGCCGCGCTCGATGAACACTTCGGCCATTGCCTGGGCGTTCTTCACCACCTGCTGCTGGTAGGCCTTGAACTCGGGCTGCAGGGCCTCCTTGAAGCACACCGCCTTGGCCGCGATCACGTGCTCCAGCGGGCCGCCCTGGGCGCCGGGGAATACGGCAGAGTTGAGCTTCTTCTCGATCTCGGCATTGGCCTTGGCGAGGATCAGGCCGCCGCGCGGGCCGCGCAGGGTCTTGTGGGTGGTGGTGGTGACCACGTCGGCGAACGGCACCGGGTTCGGGTAGACGCCGGCGGCGACCAGACCGGCCACGTGGGCCATGTCGACGAACAGGTAGGCACCGACCTTGTCGGCGATTTCGCGGAAGCGCGGGAAGTCCAGCACCTGCGAGTAGGCGGAGAAGCCGGCGACGATCATCTTCGGCTTGTGCTCGAGGGCCAGGCGCTCGACTTCGTCGTAGTCGATCAGGCCGTTGCCGTCGATGCCGTACTGCACGGCGTTGTACAGCTTGCCGGAAGAGGACACGGAGGCGCCGTGGGTGAGGTGACCGCCGTGGGCCAGGCTCATGCCGAGGATGGTGTCACCTGCCGAGAGCAGCGCCAGGTAAACGGCCGAGTTGGCCTGCGAGCCGGCGTGCGGCTGGACGTTGGCGTAGTCGGCGCCGAACAGTTCCTTGGCGCGGTCGATGGCGATCTGCTCGACCACGTCGACGTGTTCGCAACCGCCGTAGTAACGCTTGCCCGGATAGCCTTCGGCGTATTTGTTGGTCAGCACCGAACCCTGCGCTTCCATCACCGCCGGGCTGGTGTAGTTCTCCGAGGCGATCAGCTCGATGTGGTCTTCCTGGCGCTGGGCTTCCTGCTCCATGGCGGCGAAAAGCTCGGCATCGAAGCGGGCAAGGGTCAAATCTCGGCTGAACATGGCAATCCCCTGGATCGTCTGGGAGGTGGTGGAGAGGCGCGAATTCTACCTGAAGCAGCGCGGGCTGACACATGAGGCGGCGTCATGCGCTGGACGAGCGGGGTTCATCCACGCGCGACGAATGCCGCGACGGCCGTGCCGCGGCCGTCTGCGGCGGGCTTCAGCTGAGCACGAAGAGCGCCGCGCCGCTGAACATCGACTCGAACTGGGCGGCCGGCATCGGTCGGCCGAACAGGTAGCCCTGCACCTCGTCGCAGCCGTGTTGGCGAAGGAAATCCAGCTGCGCCTGGGTCTCGACGCCCTCGGCGATCACCGAGAGGTTGAGGCTGTGGGCCATGGCGATGATCGCGCGGGCGATCTGCGCGTCCTGTTCGCCCTCCGGCAGGCCGTCGACGAAGCTGCGATCGATCTTCAGCACGTCGATGGGGAACTGCTTGAGGTAGTTCAGCGAGGAGTAGCCGGTGCCGAAATCATCCACCGCGATGCACAGGCCGAGGCGCTTGAGGTTGTCGAGGATCTGCATGGTCTCGGCGACGTCGCGCATCAGGATGCTCTCGGTCAGCTCCAGTTCCAGGCAGGCGGCCGGTACGCCGCTGTCCTTGAGGATGCAGGCGATGCGCTCACCGAGCTGGCCGTCGGAGAACTGCCGCGCGGAAAGGTTCACGGAAATCTTCGGCAGGCGCACTCGCGCCTGGTGCCAGGCCTTGAGCTGGCGACAGGCTTCCTTCAGCACCCAGTCGCCGACCGGCACCACCAGGCCGATTTCCTCCAGCACCGGGACGAAGTCGTTCGGCGGCACCAGCCCGCGGGTAGGGTGCTCCCAGCGCAGCAAGGCCTCGGCACCGGTCAGGCGCTTGCCGTCGCCGGACAGCTGCGGTTGGTAGTGGAGGACGAACTGGCCCTGCTCCAGCGCATGGCGCAGGTCGCTTTCCAGCTCCAGGCGCTCCAGGGCGCTGGCGTTCATCTCGGCCTGGTAGAACTGGAAGTTGTTCTTGCCGCGCTCCTTGGCGTGATACATCGCGGTGTCGGCGTTCTTCATCAACTGGCTCAGTTCCTCGCCGTCCTGCGGGCTGAGGGCGATGCCGATGCTGGCGGTGACGAAGAACTCGCGGCCTTCGAGGATGAACGGCCGGGAAAGGCTGGCGAGGATCTGCTCGCCCACGTGGATCGCCCGTTTCAGCGCGCTTTCGCGGCAATCCTGGGCACGCAGCAACAGGGTGAACTCGTCGCCGCCCATGCGCGCCACGGTGTCCGAGTCGTCGCCGCAGGCGGCCAGGCGTAGCGCCACTTCCTGGAGCATGCGGTCGCCGGCGGCATGGCCCAGGGAGTCGTTGATCGGCTTGAAGCGGTCCAGGTCGAGGAACATCAGCACCACCCAGTCCTCGCGCCGTTCCGCGGACTGCAGCGCGGTGTACAGGCGGTCCTGGAACAGCGTGCGGTTGGGCAGGTGGGTCAGCGGATCGTAGTAGGCCAGGCGGTGGATGCGCTGCTCGCTGGCCTTGCGCTCGCTCATGTCGCTGAAGAAGCAGACGTAGCTGACCAGGTCCTTCTCGTCGTCGTGGACCGCGGTGATGCCCACCCAGGCCGGGTAGTTCTCGCCGTTGTGGCGCTTGAGCCAGACCTCGCCTTCCCAACTGCCGTGCTGGTTGAGCTGGGCGAGGATGTACTGCATGTGCCCGCTCTGCTGGCTTTCTGCGGTGAGCAGGTTGGGCAACTGGTCGAGCACCTGGGCGCTGGCGTAGCCGCTGATGCGGCTGAAGGCTTCGTTGACCTGGACGATGTAGCCGGCCGGGTCGGTGACCAGGATCGCCGCGGTCGAGTGCTCGAACACCGTCGCCGCCATGCGCAGTTCCTTCTCCGCGCGGCGTTGCGGGCTGATGTCGCGGACGATGCCGAGCATGCCCTCGAAGCGCCCGTGCTCGTCCCACATCGGCATCGCGCGCAGTTCCACGGTGATCTTGCGGCCGTCAGCGCGCAGGCAGTCGAGAACGAACATCTGCATCTGGTGTTCGTTGCGCAGCTCGATCATCAGCAGCGGATTACGCTGCGCCTCGCGGATGCGGTCGAGCAGGGCCTCGAAGCCGCCCAGCTGCGCCGGATTGGCGATCAGGCTGCCCATGCCGTTGCGCATGATCCAGTCGCTGTCGTAGCCGAGCAGCTCGCGCACCGACGGGCTCAGGTAGTTGAGCCGCAGGTCGTCGTCGGTGGTGAAGATCACGTCGCTGATGCTCTCCGCCAGCAGGCGGTAGCGGCGCTCGCTGTCGCGCAGCGATTCGCTGGCCTCGATCTGCTCGGTGATGTCCTTGGCGACGCCGATCAGGTGCTTCACGCGGCCGTCGGGCGTCCGCGAGAGCGCCTGTTCGCGGATGCTGAACCAGTGCCAGCGGCCATTGCGATGGCGCCAGCGCAACTGCGATTCGAGCAACTGGTTCTGCCCGACGACCTGCTGCAGGGCGCGGATGCGCCAGTAGTAGTCGCTGTCGTCGGGATGCAGGATCTGCTCCCAGAAGTGCTGGCCCATGGCGCGCAGTTCCGGTTTGCTGTAGCCGAGCTTGAGGCCTAGGCTGTGGTTGCTGTAGACCACCTCTCGGCTGAGCATGTCGTGCACGTAGAGCATGTCCGGCGCCGCGCGCACCACCTCCGACCAGAACCGCTCGCGCTCGATCAGCGACAGTTCGACCCGCTTGCGGCTGGTGATGTCGCTGACGCTCAGGGTGACGGCGTGGTAGTCCTGTTCCTGCTCCGGCAGGCGCAGCACCATCCACAGATGGCGCTCGTCCCCCGCGGGCGTGAGGATGCGGGCTTCCATCTCGAGCCGCCGTTGTCCCTCGAGCAGCGCGGCGATCAGCTGGAAGCGCAGGCCTTCGGCGTGCAGTGGCGAATCCCCGAGCAGGTGCTGCCAGGCGCTTTCGATGCTGTTCACGCCCACCAGCTGCAGCGCCACCTGGTTCGCTTCGGTGATGCGCATCTGTGCCACCAGTTCGGCGTGACGCTGCGGGTTGGCCTGAATCCAGGCCTGCAGCGACTCGGCGTCGACGATGCCCTGGTTGCGCAGGAACGGCGGCAGGCCGGCCAGGTCGAGGACGCAGAGGGCGATGCCGGTGCCCTCGAAGATGTCCTGGTAGCGGCGCCGGGTTTCCTGCAGCACGCGCATGCTCTGCTGCTCTTCGGTGACGTCGCGCATCACCCAGACGAAGCCCTGGTGCCGCTCGCCCTCGCTCAGCTCGCTGCGGGTCACCGCGAACAGGCGCGTCTCGCCGTGTTGCGCCAGCTCCACCAGGTCGGTGCCGAGGTCGCGGTGCATGTCGGCGACGTTGATCAGCAGCGGGTCGAGACCGGGCAGCAGGTCGAGGATATGCAGCCCCTGGGCTTCCTCGTCGCTGAGGCCGAAGAGGTCCTCGGCCTGCGGGTTGAGGTAGCTGACGCGACCGTCGGCATGGGTCAGCAGGACGCGTTCCTCGATGGTGCGCAAGGCGCTGGCGGCCTGCCGCAACGAGCGGCGCGAGGCATCGTTGAGTTCGCGCAGCGCACGCTGTTCACGCAGCAGGCCGACCAGCGCGCCGAGTACCAGAAGGCTGCAGACGAGGAACAGCAGGAGCTTGCCGGAAAGCGCCGGCCACTGTGCCGCGCGGGCCTCGGCGACATCGAAGAGCACCCGCAGTTGCCAATCGCTGCCCGGCAACGGGAGCACGCGGATGCTCAGCGAGCGTTCTTCGGCGCTGAGCGGCGCGATTCGCGGGTCCGGGTTGGCGTTCCGTGATCGGCGCGCGATGGCGCGTTGCTCTACCTTGTCCTCCAGCAGCCAGCCGTGGGCGTTCTGCTGCAGCAGCCAGCGGTGCATCGAGTCGCCGCTCAGGCGCAACAGCCAGTGCCCGTGCGGCTGGTCGTCCGCGCTCTGGCGCAGCACGAGGTAGACGGTGCCACCCTCGGTTTCGGCATACAGGTAGTGGAAAGGATCATCCCCGGCGCGGCGTAGCAGGGCAGGCAAAGCGGCGATATCGCCCGACTCGCCCTCGGTGTCTTCCAGCAGTCGGCCCTGCTCGTCCAGCCAGGCGAGGCTGCGCAGGGACGGATAGATGCGTTGCAGGTCGCCGAGCAGGCCGGGACCGCCGAGCCGGGAGAGCGGCGCGGGCCCACGCTGGTGCAGCAGCGCGAGCGCGGCGTGGGCCTTGAGGTCCATGCTGGCGGCGAGGTGGTCGGCGAGCTGGATGCCCGATTCCAAGCTGCGCTGCCGCTCACTGGCCTGGCCTTGCTGGAACTCCTGGCGCAACTGCCAGAGCAGCAGGCTCAGAACCACCAGCACCAACGCGACCAGAATGCCTTTGACCGAACCTCGCCGAGCGCCGTCAACGGCAGGCGGGAGGGATGAGGGCAGCTTCAACACCGGCTATTCCTGCAAAATCAACACTATAGAGAACTGGCGTCTCCCGGAAAAAAGGCGGGCTGGCGCGGGCGGCTAGCATGCCCGGAAAGAAGGCAAACTGCCAGTATGGCCGACGAGCGTGGTTTGCCCTTGCCCGCGTGTTCCGGTAGCTTTGCCGGCACGCGCGGGGGTGAGGCTGGCGCCTGTTCGGCGGCTTTCATCGAAGGTCCGGCAAGGGCTTCATCGTTAGGTTAGGCCAGCCTGCAAAATGTTCCTCGGCGAAGCCTCCCTGCTTCGCCCCAGGGCTCCCGCCCTCATCGAATCCTCTTCCAGTCCAAGGTCCGTCATGGCTCAGTACGTTTACAGCATGCACCGGGTGAGCAAGGTCGTTCCCCCGAAGCGCGAAATCCTCAAGGACATCTCGCTGTCCTTCTTCCCCGGCGCCAAGATCGGCGTGCTTGGCCTCAACGGCGCGGGCAAGTCGACCCTGCTGCGGATCATGGCCGGCGTCGACACCGAGATCGACGGCGAGGCCCGGCCGATGCCCGGCATCAAGGTAGGTTATCTGCCGCAGGAGCCGCAGCTTGACCCGACGAAGACCGTTCGTGACATCGTCGAGGAGGCCGTGGGTGAGATCAAGAACGCCCAGGCGCGGCTGGACGAGGTCTACGCCGCCTATGCCGAGCCGGATGCCGACTTCGACGCGCTGGCCGCCGAGCAGGCCAAGCTGGAAGCCATCCTGCAGGCCTCCGACGGCCATAACCTGGAGCGCCAGCTGGAAGTCGCCGCCGACGCGCTGCGCCTGCCGCCGTGGGACGCCACCATCGAACACCTGTCGGGTGGCGAGAAGCGCCGCGTGGCGCTGTGCCGTCTGCTGCTGTCGGCGCCGGACATGCTCCTGCTCGACGAACCGACCAACCACCTGGACGCCGATTCGGTGGCCTGGTTGGAGCACTTCCTCCACGACTTCCCCGGCACCGTGGTGGCGATCACCCACGATCGCTACTTCCTCGACAACGTTGCCGGCTGGATCCTCGAGCTCGACCGCGGCCATGGCATCCCCTACGAAGGCAACTACTCCGGCTGGCTGGAATCGAAGTCCGCCCGCCTGGCCCAGGAAGCCAAGCAGGAGGCCTCCCACGCGAAAGCGATGAAGGCCGAACTGGAATGGGTGCGCCAGGGCGCCAAGGCGCGTCAGGCCAAGTCCAAGGCGCGCCTGCAGCGATTCGAGGAAATGCAGTCCCAGGAATTCCAGAAGCGTAGTGAAACCAATGAAATCTACATCCCCGCCGGTCCGCGCCTGGGCGACAAGGTCATCGAGTTCCACGGCGTGACCAAGGGCTACGGCGATCGCGTGCTGATCGACAATCTCAGCTTCAGCGTGCCGAAGGGCGCGATCGTCGGCGTGATCGGCGGCAACGGCGCGGGCAAGTCGACCCTGTTCCGCATGATCACCGGCAAGGAGCAGCCCGATTCCGGCAGCATCGAGATCGGCGACACCGTGCAGATCGCCAGCGTCGATCAGAGCCGCGACATGCTCGAAGGCAACAAGACCGTCTGGGAACAGGTGTCCGACGGCTTCGACATGATCAAGGTCGGCAGCTACGAAGTGCCGTCGCGTGGCTACGTAGGGCGGTTCAACTTCAAGGGCGCCGACCAGCAGAAGTTCGTCAAGGACCTCTCCGGCGGTGAGCGCGGGCGGCTGCACATGGCCCTGACCCTCAAGCAGGGCGGCAACGTGCTGCTGCTCGACGAACCGTCCAACGACCTCGACATCGAGACTCTGCGGGCCCTCGAGGAAGCGCTGCTGGACTTCCCTGGCGCGGCCATCGTGATTTCCCACGATCGGTGGTTCCTCGACCGCATCGCCACGCACATCCTGGCCTACGAAGACGACTCCAACGTGACCTTCTTCGAAGGCAACTACACCGAGTACGAGGCCGATCGCAAGAAACGCCTCGGCGACGCGGCCGCTCAGCCCCACCGGGTGAAGTACAAGAAGCTGGCGCAGTAGCCGCGAGCCACGACGGAGCCGAAAGGCTCCGTTTTCGTTTGCGACGCCGCTTTTCCCACTGGTGGCGGTTGCTGCCTATACGGGATAATCGCCCGCGCGCATCCCATCGACCTGCATGCGCGGATCGGCCACGGCACTGAATGGAGTTCACATGGCGGCACTTGGCTTGCGCGGAAAATCGTTGCTGGCGTTACTGCTGACCTGCCTGTTGGCCCTGGGAATGGCCGGATTGGTCGGCTGGCAGGCCCTCAAGGGCGTGCAGAATCGCTACGGCGAGGCCTATGGGCGCAACGTCGCCCAGCTCAACCGGGAGAAGATCGCCGCCCCGGTATCGCGGGAACTAGCCCTGGCGATGCGTCTGGCCGATTCGGAAATCACCCGTCAGTGGCTGCTCGACGAGAACGATGCCGCGAAACGCGCGCTGTTCTTCCGCGAAGCCGCGGGATACCAGAAGGTGTTCGCCGAGGGCACCTATTTCGTGGTTGGCGCCGAACACCTGGGCTACTACTTCAATGACGGCAGCAAGCCCTTCAGCGACCAGCCGCGCTACCTGCTCAACAAGGGCGACGCAAAGGACGACTGGTTCTTCCGCAGTCTCAGCGACCCGGCGCCGTACAAGCTCAACGTGGACCGCAACCTGGAGTCCCGCGACCTCAAGGTGTGGTTCAACATCCCGGTCAGCGACGGCGACCGGCGCATCGGCGTGCTCGGTTCGGGCATCAGCCTGTCCTCGTTCCTCGATGACTTCGTCACCGCCAACACCGCCGGCGTGCTGTCCATGGTGCTGGACGGGCAGGCGTCGATCCTGGTGCATCCGGATGAGAGTCTGGTCGCCGAGAACGCCGACGGGGCGACCGGCCGTTCGGTGGCCACCAGCATCTACGGTCAGCTCGACAACGTCGATGATTCCGCTGCGGTGCGCGGCGCGCTGGCCGACGCGAAGAGCAAACCGGGCAGCGTCGAAACCCTCTGGGTGAGCATGGATGGCCGCACCCAGCTGCTGGCGCTGGCGTGGATTCCGGAGCTGGACTGGTACGTGGCCAGCGCCATCGACCTGGGCGTGGCGCAGGTCATCGAGCTGGATTCGCTGGTGCCGGCCCTGATCGCCTTCGTCATCATCATGCTGCTGCTGATCGGTGGCGTCGCCTGGCTGGTGGAGAAGCGCGTGCTCAAGCCGCTGCGCCTGCTGCGCCACAGCGCTCAGGCGATGGCTGCGGGGCAGTACGACGCGCCGCTGCCGGTCGATCGCGATGACGAGATCGGCGAGCTGAGCGCGGCCTTCGGCGTGATGGCGCAGAAGGTCCGCAGCCACACCAGCGAGCTGGAAAGCCGCGTGCGCGAGCGTACCCGGGCGCTGGAACAGGCCAACCGCGAGATGGCCGCCGCGCACAAGAAGATCGACGACTCCATTGACTACGCGAGCCTGATCCAGCACGCGATCCTGCCCAAGCGGCAGTTGGTCACCGCGCTCGGCGAGCGTCACGCCGTGCTCTGGCGCCCGCGTGACGTGGTCGGTGGCGATTTCTACGTCTACCGCGCCGGCGATGGCGGTTGCCTGTTCGGCGTGGTCGACTGCGCCGGACATGGCGTTCCCGGCGCGCTGATGACCATGCTCGCCCACGCCGCCATCGACCAGGCGATTGCCGATGTCGGCCTGGCCGATCCCGCCGTGGTGCTGGCCCGCACCGACCGCATCGTGCGCAGCATGCTGCGTGACGATGTCGAGCAGCCGGCTCTGGCGACCAACATGGACGTCGGCCTCGCCTATGTGGATTTCCAGACCCGCGAGGTGACCTTCTCCGGCGCCAAGATCGCCCTTTACTACAGCGACGGCGAGACGCTCGAGGAGCTGCCGGCGGCGCGCCGCGCGATCGGCGACAAGCGCATTGGCGAATACACCAATGCGCGGATCGCCCTGCAGAGCGGGCGCACCTTCTACCTGACCACCGATGGTTTTCTCGATCAGGCCGGTGGTGAGTTAGGCTATGGCTTCGGCAACAGCCGCTTTGCCGAGATGATTCGCCGCCATGCGCGTCTTCCTTTGGCCGAACAGGGCGCCGCTTTCAGTGCGACCCTGGCCGAGTACCAGGGCGACTACCCCCAGCGCGACGACATTACGATGCTGTGTTTCCGTTTCGATTGAGAGCGTTGTCCAACCCGGAGCTTGCCAAATGGAATCCCTTGACCTTTTTGCCATGCGCGAGAGCTACAACCGCCAGCAGATAATGCTCTGCTTCAACGGTCCCATCTCGCGCAGCCTGATCGAGGAGATCGGTAATGCTTTGCGCAATTACCTGACCGCCGATCACGCCCACCCGTCCTCCGCGATGGACGTGTTTGCGGTCTACATCGAGATGACCCAGAACATCCGCCATTACACCAAGGTAAAGAACTGGTCCGACCAGGAAGCCGGGGCCACCGTAGTAGTGGCGCGCAATGAGGCCGGGCGTTACGTGGTGTCCGCGGGCAACCTGATCGAATCGGCCGACGGCGAGAACCTGTTGAGCGCGGTGAAGAAGCTGGCCGAGATGGACAAGGCCCAGCTCAAGGCGATGTACAAGGAACAGTTGCGCCGTCCGCGCGACGAGAACGTGGTATCCGGCGCCGGCCTCGGGCTGATCGACATTGCCCGTAAATCCAGCGAGCCCCTGCAGGCTACCCTGCGGGAAGTCGCCGGTGGCCGTGCTTTCATCAGCTTGAGCGCCGTTATCTGACATTAAGAGCACTCCGCCAAATGACTAATTTTTCCATTCCGGGCAGCCAGTCCTCCCCTTCCATCCAGTCCGACTGGGACAAGGGAGTCTTGTCCATGCAGGGCGACTCCTACCCTGAGAATTCCTACGAACTGTTCCGCCAGGTGTTCGAGTGGATCGAGCGCTTCTTCGCCGAAGCCGACCGTCCGCTGACCCTGGAGCTGCGCCTGCTGTACCTCAACACCAGCAGCATCAAGGCGATGATGGACATCTTCGACCTGCTCGAGGCGGCGCATGGCGAGGGCAAGCAGGTCGCGGTGAACTGGCATTACGACCGGCGCAACGAGCGCGTGGTCGAGCTTGCCGAAGAGTTCAAGGAAGACTGCAGCTTCCCCTTCGCGATCCTCAGTCACGACTAAGCAGGGTTCATCCTATGCGTGGACAAAGCGCGCTCGAGGAAATGATCGAAAAGTTGCTCGCCGACCCGCAGCACAAGGACCATGCATTGCGCGATGCCCTGAACCTGCTGTGGGAGTCGCACAACGATCTGCTGGTGCGCATCGAGCGCATCACCCGGGTTTCGGACGGCTACCAGAGCATCGCCCGCGAGCGCGAGCTGAGCCTTTCCGCGCGCTTCGACAAGCAGTTGCGCCAGCTGGAAAAGGTCGCGCGCATTTCCGACCGCTACCAGCAGATGATGCGCGACCTGAACATCGCGCTGAAGGAAGCCTCCACCCATGACGCATTGACCGGCATCGGCAACCGCCGGCTGCTGATGGAACGCCTGCGCGACGAAGCCGACCGTGCCAAGCGCTACGAGCGCCCGCTCAGCGTGGTGATGCTCGATATCGACCGCTTCAAGGCGATCAACGACGATTTCGGCCACGAGATCGGCGACCGCGTGTTGATCGAGATCGCCCGCGTCATGGAAGCCGAAGTGCGCGAGCAGGACCTCTGCGGTCGCTGGGGCGGCGAGGAGTTCCTGATCCTGATGCCGGAGACCGATGTGACCACCGCCGCCCAAGTGATGGAACGGGTGCGCGCCAGCATCGGCACCCTGGCGGTGCGGGTGAACAACGAGCTGCTGTCGGTGACGGTAAGTGTCGGCGTCGCCGCACTGCATACCGACGAGAACTACTCCAGCACCATCAACCGCGCCGACGTCGCCCTGCTTTCGGCCAAGCGCAGCGGGCGCAACCGCGTCGAGGTCGACGCCTAGTCAGGCCTGAGCGTCGCCTTCCGTGTCGCGGTTGAGCCGCTGCAGGATGTCCGCGACGATTTGCTCGGGCGACGCGTCGATGTCCACCAGCAGCGCCTCGCCTTCCTGCGGTTTCTCCAGCGTCTGCAACTGACTGCGCAGCAGGCGCGGATCGAAGAAATGCCCGCCGCGACCGGCCAGCCGCTTGGCCAGCAACGCCTCCGAACCGTCGAGGAACACCCAGCGCACCGCGGGATCGTCGCCGCCGAGCGCATCGCGGTAGGCGTGCTTGAGCGCGGAACAGGCGAACACCCAGTCGCGCGCCTGGCCTTTCTTCTCATCGATCGCCGCCCGCAGGCTGGCCAGCCACGGACGGCGGTCGTCCTCGTCCAGGGGCACGCCGCGGGCCATCTTCGCCTTGTTGGCCTCGCTGTGGAATTCGTCGGCATCGGAAAACCCGCAGCGCAGGCGCGCCGCCAGCTGCGCTCCGATGGTGGTCTTGCCGCTGCCGGAAACGCCCATGACGATCACGATCATGCGCCGTTCGCCCGGCGCGCGCGGATGGAGGAGGTGTAAAGCGTGACGGCGATGGCGTGGTTCATGGCGAGTCCCGGAAACGGCGAATGCCGACATGCTGCCAGATTTACAGCGGGTCGGCGGTCCGTTGGTCCTGTCTCAGTTGTGGCTCAGTGCCTTGGCCATGGCCTGGCTCTCGTGTTGGCGCCACGCGCGATCACGGTCGCTGCCGATGCGCTCGAGCGCATCCTGGCGGTCCTCGCTGATCCGCTGCGCCTGGCATTGGTTGAAACCGTCGGACCAGCCGGTGGCGTAGGTGGCATCGGCGAGGAAGCGCGGCACGTCCTTGCGGAATTCGCCGGTGATCGCCCCGGCCGCCTGTCGGCCGCTGCCGCAACCGTCCTGGAAACCATCGGCGAAGGCCGGCGGATAGCCGGCGGCGAGCAGTTGTTCATGGGTGGTCTGGCAGCCCGCTAGGAGCAGCAGGGCGAGGAGTAGAGCGTGACGCACGATGGCCTCCGGCACCGTCGAAGAAGGGCGACGGGCAGAGGCATTGTCGGCGCGCGGGGGTGAGAAATTCGTCAAGAACGCGTGACGCGTTCGTCATGATCAGTAGTGGTACCAGCGCAGCTCCAGCATCAGTTCGTTGCGCGGCTGGTCGAAGTGACTGAAGTCGCGCTGCGCGGTGAGGCGGAGGCCGAGGTTGCGCGACAGCTCCCACTGCTGGTTGAGCGACAGCGCACGGCGGACCTCGCCGTTGTGGAAGTAGTCGCCGCGCGCCTCCAGGCTCAGGTTGCCCAGCGCATTGCGCCACAGCAACCCGCTATCGAAGCCCAGCGCGGGCGCGATGAGGCCGGCGAAGTCCGGGTTGTTCTCCAGCCGCGTGGTCGCCAGGGCGAAGCCGAGCAGATCGTCGCCCAGCGCCCAGCTGCCGCCGGCACCGCCGTTCAGCTGGCGCACCAGGGTCTGCTTGCCGTCGCGTCCGGCGACCCGCTCCAGGCCGGTGGAGACTTGCCAGGAGAGCGGCTGCAGCAGGCGATTGCGCGGTGTCAGCGAGCGGATGCTGGCCAGGTCCAAGCGCTGCAGTTGCCAGTGCTCGTCCTCGTACTGGCGCACGCGCAGGTCGAGGATCTCGATCTGCGCGCCGATAGGGAAGCCGGCACCGTTGTCGTTCAGGTCGTGATAGGCCATGCGCAAGCCGTACTCGGCGAAGGCCTCGCCATCGCGGCTGCCGGCGCCGAGCTGCCAGGTGCGCGATTCGTGCCCGGTTTCCGGCAGCCCCGGCCGTTCAACCGTCAGCGCCGGCGGTGGCGTGCGGTTGATCGCCCTGAGCAGCGCGTAACTGCGCTCAGCGCCCACGCTGTCGCGTTCCTCGCCGGTGGCGCGGTAGCGGACCAGGCGATACGCGGCGTCCTGGACCAGCGCCCGGCGCTCGACGGGCAGGGCGGCGAACTGCGGATCGTCGAGGCGTTTCTCGTCGTCGGCCAGGCGCAGCGCCCATTCCTGTTCCTCATTCGACAGCGGTTCGGCGCGCGCCAGCAGTTCCTTTTCCCGCGAGGGGCGGTAGTCGATGCGCTCGACCAGGCCGGCCTCCTTGACCGCGCGCACGGTGTCCGTGGGGATCGCGGTGAGCGGGAACTGATTGGTCAGTTGCAGCCCCGGGCGCGCCACCTGCAGCAGTTCGAGCAGGCGATAGGAGCAGTTCTCGTCGAAGAAGTAGTAGTCGAAGCGGATCTGGTTGAGCTCCCAGACGTGCTCGATCATCCGCGCGGTTTCCTGCGGCGTCAGGTTCAGCCGGTACTCCCAGAGGTCGCGGTTTTCCAGGCGGTTGTACTCGCTGAGCTTCTCCCGATAGGGGACCAGGGAGAAAAGTCCCGGATAGCCGCCGGCGAGGCCTTTCCAGGCGTAGAGGATGCTGTTGTCCATCCCCTCGATCATCGCGCCGAAGTTGAGCGCGTAGCTGAGCAGCGGGCTGCCCTGGTCATCGACGCCTTCGGGATCGATGCGCAGCAGCGTGTGGCCGAACATCGACGACGGGCTGTTCAGGTAGGCGGCCGGAAACACCAGGACCGCGCTATGCGGCGCGACGTCGGCGTACCAGGTGCGGAATTCGTCGCAGCTCGGCTGCGGCAGGTCGTTCAGTTGCAGCTTCTCCCGCAGCCAGCGGGTGCGCGCCGGGTAGCGGCACTGGGCGTGCCGGTCGCCGCTGGCGGTAGGCTCGTAGAGCGCGTTCAGCGTGGCGCTCAGCTCGGCCCGTGGGTCGTGCTCGCCCTGGGCGGAGAGGAAGAACTTTTCGTCGTCGACGTAGCTGCGCCAGCCGCCGAGCGTCTTGCGTTCGTAATGACCGAGGGCCAGCCAGTAGTCGTCCGATGCCAGTTCGGCCAGGCGTTCGGGGGCTATCCGGGGGGCGGCGAGGACGAAGGGTGCGCAGGCGCACAGCAGCAGGCTCGACAGCAGGGCTTTACGCATCCGACTTCCTGTCTGGAAAGAGGCGCGCGCCCCCCCCGGGGGGGGGGGGGGGGGCGGCGCCACCGGGCCGGGGGTTGGGCCCCCGCCGTTGGGGCGG
>NZ_JASCPA010000075.1:0-17694 GCF_029959715.1 Pseudomonas sp. PS02288
CTACATCGCCGAGTCGCTGAAGACCAATGCCGCCTGAACCTCCCGCAGCGGCGCCCGCGCGCCGCTGCGGGACGCCTCTCACCGACCGGAGAACCGCCATGCTCTGCATCCAGGCCCTGCGCGCCTTCGCCGACAACTACATCTGGCTGCTCCAGGACGTTGCCCAGCGGCGTTGCGCGGTGGTCGATCCGGGTGACGCCGAGCCGGTGCAGGACTGGCTGCAACGCAATCCGGGCTGGCAGCTCGCCGACATCCTGGTCACCCATCATCACGACGACCACACCGGCGGCATCGCGGCGCTCAAGCGCAGCACCGGCTGCCGGGTGATCGGCCCGGCCGGCGGGCGCATCCCCGCGCTCGACCTGACGCTGCACGACGGCGACCTCTGCGCGGCGCTCGGCCAGCGCATCGAGGTGATCGGCGTACCCGGCCATACCCTCGACCACATCGCCTACTTCCTGCCGGGCACGGCAGGCGCGCGACCCTGGCTGTTCAGCGGCGACACCCTGTTCGCCGGCGGCTGCGGACGGTTGTTCGAGGGCAGCGCGCAACAGATGCATGACTCCCTCACCCGTCTCGCCGCGCTGCCGGCCGAGACCGAGGTGTTCTGCGCCCACGAGTACACCCTGGCCAACCTGCGCTTCGCCTGCGCGGTGGAACCGGACAACCGCGAACTGCGCCAGCGACTGGAACAGACCGAGGCGATCCGCGCCCACGACGGCATCAGCCTGCCGTCCAACCTCGCCTGCGAACGCGCCACCAACCCGTTCCTGCGCACCGGCGAGGCCACGGTGCGCGAGGCCGCGGCACGTTTCAGCCGCTGCCAGCAGGCCGATCCGGTGGCGGTGTTCGCCGCCCTGCGGGAATGGAAGAACGGCTTTCCGGGTTGATCTCGCGAGGCGCGCACGCCACCCTGAACGCCCACGCACCACCGCCCGGTGATTCCGCTGACCGCTCCCGCCCTGCCCCCGAAACGCCGCTCGCGCCGACGCATCGCCGCCTGGTCCGCGTTGCTGGCGCTCCTGCTGCTGGCCCTGCTCAGCCTCGCCTGGGCGCGGTTGCTGCACGGCCAGGGCATCGAGCGCCTCGACCTGAACGGGCTGCGCATCAGCGCCGACGGCGTGCAGGCGCAGCGCCTGTCGCTACAGCGGCGCGGCGCTGACGGCGCGCGGCTGTACCTGGTCATCGACGACCTGCTGCTGGATTGGCGCGACGGCGGACGCCTGCGCATCGGCCAGTTGAACATCGACCTCGACACGCCCTCGCAGGCCGACGCCGGGGAGGCCGCGGCGTTCGACCTGGCGGCGCTGCCCGAGCTGCCGGCATGGCTGCCGCGGCGCTTCGACATCCAGCGCATCGACGCCAACCTGCCCTGCGCCGCCGGGCGTTGCGCCCTGCTGGGTTCGCTGAGCCTGCGCCACGCCGGCGCCGCGCTGTTCCCGGCCAGTCTCGAAGTGAATCTCGAACGCGACGGCCGCCAGGTGCAGCTGCTCGGCCTGCTCGAAGGCGATCGCCAGGCGCCGCGGCTGTCGTTGGGGCTGGCGATCGACGAACAGCCGCGCGCCAGCCTGCGTGTCGCCCTCGCGCCGAACGCCGACGGCCAGTCGCTCAGCGGCCAGCTGTCGGTGCCCAACCTGCAGGAGGCGCCCTGGCTGGTGGAATGGCTCGGCGAATGGATGCTGCTCGGCGAACGCCAGGTGCCGCTGGCGCCGGAGGCGATGCAACTGGCCGCCGACTGGCAGTTGCAGCTGCCCGCCGGCGCCCTGCGGGCCCGCGACCTGGGCGTCGCCAGCGGCAGCGCGCGAGTCGAAGCGCACCTGCCGCAGCCCTGGCCGCTGCCGGACGTCGGCCAGGTCCAGGGCGACCTGCAACTGGGCGCCACGGCGGATCGCGGCCACTGGCTGCCCGGCGAGGTGCGCGCCACCCTGCGCCTGGACAACCTCACCGGCAGTTGGCGCGACGCACTGCCCGCCGGCCTGCGCGCCGACAGCCTCGACCTGCGCATCGTCCCGGCCGAAGGCCCGCGCAGCGACGGTCTGCTGCCCTTCGATCTACAACTGGCCAGCCAGGGCGCGCTCGCCGCCACCCTCGAAGCCAGGCTCGCCACCGCCACGCAGCCGCCCTGGACGCTGCAGATCGACAGCGCGCGCCTGCGCGGTCAGAGCACCAGGCTCGCGCTGGACGGCCTGCGCCTGAGCCGGCCGAGCCTCGACCTGGCCTTCAGCGGGCAGGTCGATCAACGGCAGGCGCGGCTGCTGCTGGGCAACCCCGCGCAGGTGCACAGCGAGCGCGTCGACCTGCTCGACGCCGGCCAGTCGACCCTGGAACTGCACGCGCTCAACGCCACACTGGCCGGCGTGACGCTGGACGCCGGCTATTCCGATGCCGGCCTGGACACCTTGCGCGCACAAGGTCCCGCGCGCCTGCAAACGACCCAACTGCGCCAGGCCAGCCTGCGGCCACAGGGCTGGAGCTGGCAGGGCAAATTCGACAGCGACCTCGCCGCGCTGAAGGCGGACGGCGCGCTGGGCAACGACGCCGGATTGCCCGCGCAGGTGCAGCTCGACTACGCCTACGGCGGCGCGCTGCACCTGAAGGCGCAGGTGCAGGAACTGTTCATGCGCGCCGGCAACCCGCTGGCGAAGACCCTGGCGGACTGGCCGGCGCTGCTGGAACTGGGCGACGGCCGGCTGCGCGCGCATGCGCAATTCGACCTGCGCGACGGTGTGCCCGAACTGGACCTGGCGCTGAACGCGCAGAACCTCGGCGGCATCTACGACCGCGTGGAGCTGTCCGGGCTCAGCGGCGATGCGCGCGTCACCCTGAACGACAAGGCCCTGCAGCTGGAACTGCCCGACCTGCGCCTGGGCGAACTCAATCCGGGCCTGGCGATCGGCCCGCTGCGTTTTGCCGGACGTTACCGCACCAGCCTGCAACGGCCCGCCGCCGGGCGGCTCGACTGGCAGCACGCGGAAACCGCGCTGCTCGGTGGCCGGCTGTGGCTGGAGCCCGGCAATGGCGACCTGGCGGCGGCCGGTCTCGATCTGCCGCTGCAGCTGCGGGGACTGCAACTGGCGGAACTGTTCCGCGCCTATCCGGCCGAAGGCTTGAGTGGCGACGGCGTGCTCGACGGGCGCCTGCCGCTGCACTGGAACGGCCAGGCGCTGCGCATCGACCAGGGTGAAGTCGCGGCCCGGCCGCCGGGCGGCATGCTGCGCTTCCATTCGCCGAAGATCATCGCCCTGGCCCAGGCCAACCCGGCGATGAAGCTGATGGCCGACGCGCTGGAGGATTTTCGCTACGAGCTGCTCAGCAGCGCGGTCAGTTACGATGAGGCCGGCAAGCTGATGCTCAACCTGCGCCTGAACGGGCGCAATCCGGACCTGGAACGCGGCCGGCCGTTCAACTTCAACATCAATCTGGAAGAAGACATTCCGGCCCTGCTGACCAGCCTGCAACTGAGCGGCCGGGTCAGCGAAACCATCCAGCGACGGGTGCAGGAGCGTTTGCAGCGCCCCGCCGAGTCGCCCACCGAGGAGAAACCCTGATGGTTCAGCGCCACATCCTCGCCGTCGCCCTGCTGCTGTTGTCCGGCGTCGGTTGTACCCCCACCGTGCAACTGGCGGTGCCCAACGAGCCGATCAACATCAACCTCAACGTGAAGATCGAGCACGAGATCTACATCAAGGTCGACAAGGCGCTGGACAACGTCCTCGACGAATCCAGCGGCCTTTTCTAGGAGACTTGCCATGCGCCTTCGCCACACCTTCGCAGCCAGCCTGCTGGCCCTCTGCCTGGCCACTCCGGCCTTCGCCCTCAGCCTCAACGAGGCGATGTCCGCGCTCGGCGCCGCCAAGGCCGCTGGCCAGCTCGGCGAGCAACCCGACGGTTACCTCGGCGTGGTCAAGCCCGGCGGCCAGGCCGAGGACATCGCCGCGCAGATCAACCAGGCGCGCCGCGCCGAGTACCAGCGCCTGGCCAAGCAGAACGGCATCGCCCTGGGCGACGTCGAGGCCATCGCCGGCAAGAAGGCGCTGGACAAGACCCCGAGCGGGCAATACATCCAGCTCAACGGCAAATGGATGAAGAAGTAAGCCGATGGACGCCGACGACAAGGGTGCGATCAGCCGCCTGACCCTCGCCCACTACGCGCGCAACGCCGAAGGCTTTCGCGAGGGCACCCGCGACCACGACGTCAGCCAGAACATCGCCGCGCTGCTGCGCCACATCCAGGCCGAGGCGCCTTTCGCGCTGCTGGATTTTGGCTGCGGGCCGGGCCGCGACCTGCGCACCTTCAAGGCCCTCGGGCACACGCCGGTCGGCCTCGACGGCACCGCGCGCTTCGTCGAGATGGCCCGCGCCGACAGCGGCTGCGAGGTCTGGCAACAGGATTTCCTCGCCCTCGACCTGCCGCCGGAACGCTTCGACGGCGTGTTCGCCAACGCCTCGCTGTTCCACGTACCGCGCGCCGACCTGCCGCGCGTGCTGCGCCAGCTGCACGCCACGCTCAAGCCCGGCGGCGTACTGTTCGCCTCCAACCCGCGCGGCGACAACCGCGAAGGCTGGAGCGGCGAACGCTATGGCGCCTGGCACGACTGGGCGCGCTGGCGCGACTACCTCACCGCCGCCGGCTTCACCGAGCTGGAACACTACTACCGGCCCGAAGGCTTGCCGCGCGACCAGCAACCCTGGCTGGCGAGTGTATGGCGGCGCTGACGTAGAACACTTCCGGCGCAGCGGTTAATTACCTCGATGCCATTGAAAAAGTTATCAGCTTATAGGCCTAAGTGAGCGCTTATTACCTATTGAATTCGCCTCCGCCAAAACGATCTTGATAAAGGCGAACCTGCCAGATTCCACTTGATACATATCAACTTTCAACGCACCGCCCAATTGAAAGAATGGCTCCCCGTATAATCAAACCTTAGGGAGTTAATATGAGTCTCAATGTTTTCTGGTTCCTGCCAACGCACGGCGACGGCCGCTACCTGGGCAGTGCCAATCAGGCACGCGCCGTGGATCACGGCCTACCTGCAACAGATCGCCCAGGCGGCGGAAAAGCTCGGCTACGGCGGCGTCCTGATTCCCACCGGGCGTTCCTGCGAGGACTCGTGGATCGTGGCTTCCAGCCTGGTTCCGGTGACCCGCACGCTGAAATTCCTGGTCGCCTTGCGCCCGGCGACCTTCTCGGTGACCGCCAATGTGCGCATGGCCGCGACGCTGGATCGGCTGTCCGGCGGACGCCTGCTGGTCAACGTGGTGGCCGGCGGCGACTCGTCCGACCTGGAAGCCGACGGCAACTTTCTCGGGCATGACGAACGTTATGACCACGCCGACGAATTCCTCAGCGTGTGGAAGAAACTCTTCGCCGGTGAAACGGTGGACTTCGACGGTGAACATATTCAGGTAAAAGGCGCGCGGCAGATATTCCCCGCCTTGCAGCAACCGCATCCGCCGTTGTTCTTCGGGGGTTCTTCGCCGGCCGCCCATGAAGTGGCCGCCGAGCATGTGGATTTATATATCTCCTGGGGTGAAACACCCCACGAGGTGGCGAAGAAGTTCGCCGACATCCGTCGCCGCGCCGCCGCCCTCGGCCGCACCGTGCGTTTCGGCGTGCGCCTGCACGTGATCGTCCGCGAGACCGAGCAGGAAGCCTGGCAGGCCGCCGATCGCCTGATCAGCCACCTCGACGACGACACCATCGCCCGCGCCCAGGCCTCGCTGGCGCGGATGGATTCCCACGGTCAGCAACGCATGCAGGAACTGAACAACGGCAAGCGCGGCGACCTGGTCGTCAGCCCCAACCTCTGGGCCGGCGTCGGCCTGGTCCGCGGCGGCGCCGGCACCGCGCTGGTGGGCAGCCCGCAACAGGTCGCCGACCGCCTGCTGGAATACGCCGAGCTGGGCGCCGACACCTTCGTGCTCTCCGGCTACCCGCATCTGGAAGAGGCCTACCGCTTCGCCGAGCTGGTGTTCCCGCTGCTGCCGCCGCCGGTCCGGGAAAAGCTCGGCGCCAACCTGATCAGCCCCTTCGGCGAAGCCATCGCCAACGACCAGTTGCCGCCACGCGCCGCGCAGCGCTAAGTCGCCACCCTTCGCCCGGCACCCAAAGTGCCGGTGCGCATGGCGCACCCTACGGAACGGATACGTCCCCCCACGAGCCGGCATCAACGTGGCAGTCGATCGTCCGGCTCCAGCAGCGGCACCTCGACGCTGAGGGTGTCGGGGTACTTGATGCCGGCGCCGGTGTTCAGCGCCACCACGCGTTCGCCGGCCAGCCGGCCTCGCGCAACTGGCAGGCGGCGGCGAACAGCGCGACGCGGACGCGGCGGTTCGTCAGCAGGCGGGACCGATCAGCTGCCCGGATTGACGTGGGCTTCCTCGAAGAAATAGTCCTTCCAGGACGCCGCCTCGTTCTTCAGCACGCCCAGCTCGTTGAGCTTCTCGGCGTAGATGAAGGTGCGCTCCGGGGAGACGGTGAAGTCGATCTCCGGGTCTTCGACGGTCTTCTGCACGAAGGCCAGCGGCAGCTTGGATTGCTCGACGTCGATGTAGGTCTGCGCAGCCTTGGCCTTGTCCGCCTTGATGATCTGCGAGGCCTCGACGAGGGCGTCATAGAAGGCCTTGTAGGTCTTCGGATTCTCATCATGGAATTTCTGCGTGGTGTAGAGCACGTTGAAGGTGGCCTGGCCGCCGAGGATGTCGTAGGAGCTGATCAGCTTGTGTACCTTGGGGTTTTCCAGTGCCTGGTACTGGAACGGCGGGCTGGAGAAATGCGCGCTGATCTCCGAGCCGCCGGCCAGCAGCGCGGCGGTGGCGTCCGGGTGCGGCAGGCTCACGGAGATCTTGTCGAAGCGCTGGAAGTCGGCGTTGCCGTAGCGCTTGGCCGTCTCGATCTGCAGGGTGCGCGACTGGAAGCCGACGCCCGCGGCCGGCACGGCGATGCGGTCCTTGTCGGAAAGGTCGTCGAGGGTCTTCACCTCGGCGCGGTTGCTCAGCAGGTAGTTGGGCATCGAACCCAGCGAGGCGATGGCCTTGACGTTCTGCTTGCCGCGGGTGCGGTCCCACACGGTGAGCATCGGCGGCACGCCGGCCGAGACCACGTCCAGGGCATTGGCCAGCAGCGCCTCGTTCATCGCCGTGGCACCGGAAATGGTCCGCCAGTCGACCTCGACGTTGTCCAGGCCCAGGGCCTTGCCGTGTTTCTCGATCAGCTTCTGTTCCTTGACCACGTCGAGGATCAGGTAACCGATGCCGAACTGCTGGGCGATGCTGATGCTGCCTTCGGCCTGGGCCAGCGCCGGCGCCAGCAACGCGGCGGCCAGCAGGGTGTTGCGGATGCGATGGTTCATGGTGTCCCCAAAAAAGTAGTGGCCGCTGACGGCCGGATTTCGGTGTTGGCAAAGGCCGATCCGGCGGCCCGGTCTCGGAGAACTCTGGTAAGGCGGAGCACGCTTTGGCGGCCCATCGGGTGGCGAGCCAGCCAAGCCTCCGCCCGGTGGATAAAAAGAGCGTTATCCACCCTACAAACGCCGTAGGGTGGATCGTGCTTCATCGATCCACCGGGGGGCTGTCCAGCCCGACCTCCGCCTGATGGATGCAAAGAGCGTCAGCTACGCGCCCCGATCCACCCTACGGCGCGATTAACCGCGCTGCATTCCCCAGCGCTTCACGGTGACTCGCTCCAGGGTGGCGAACACCAGGTTCTCCACCACCAGGCCGATCAGGATCACCGCGACCAGCCCGGCGAAAACCTTGTCGGTGTACAGCTCGTTGCGGTTCTGGAAGATGTACCAGCCCAGTCCGCCCTTGCCACTGGAGGCACCGAACACCAGTTCGGCGGCGATCAGCGTGCGCCAGGCGAAGGCCCAGCCGATCTTCAGCCCGGCGAGGATCGACGGCAGCGCCGCCGGGACCAGAATCAGCAGGACGAAACGCAGCCCGCGCAGGCCGTAGTTGCGCCCGGCCATGCGCTGGGTTTCGGAGACGCCGAGGAAGCCGGCGTAGGTGTTCAGCGCCAGCGGCCAGAGCACCGAATGCACCAGCACGAAGACCAGGCTGGCCTGGCCGAGGCCGAACCAGAGCAGCGCCAGCGGCAGCAGGGCGATCGGCGGCAGCGGATTGAGCATCGACGTCAGGGTGCTGAGCAGGTCGCGGCCGAGCTGGGTCGACACCGCCAGGGTGGTCAGGCCGAACGCCAGGACGATGCCGATCAGGTAACCCTTGAACAGGATCGACAGGGAAATCCCGACGCGCTCGATCAGCACGCCGCTGGCCATATCTTCGAAGAAGGCGCGGGCGGTCTGCAGGAAGCTCGGCAGCATCAGGTCGTTGGCCTGGTAGCGCGCGACCACCTCCCAGAGCACGGCCAGCAACACCAGGATCAGCGTCTTGCGCAGCCAGCCCTGCTGCCACAGGCGTTGCGCCAGTGGCAGCTTGCGCTCCAGCGGCAGGCCGACCAGCGGCTGCAGGGCGATTTCGTATTCCGCGCGCACGGGCGGGATCAGTTTCATGATGGTGCTCCCGTGTCAGTAGGAAATGCGGATGTCCTGGAAGCGCAGGTCGGGTCGACCTGCGGCTCGCCGTCTTCATCGAACAGCAGCCGGTGGATGCGCTGCGCGGTGTGCTGGAAGTCGACGCCGCCCAGGCTGTTCAGGTCGAAGGCGTGCGCATTGATCTCCGCCCGCACGCGCCCCGGATGCGGCGAGAGCAGCAGGATGCGATTGCCCACCACCAGTGCCTCCTCGATGGAGTGGGTGACGAACAGCAGGGTGAAGCGCACTTCGTCCCACAGCTGCAGCAGCTCTTCCTGCATCTTGCGGCGGGTCAGCGCATCGAGCGCGGCGAACGGCTCGTCCATCAGCAGGATCTTCGGCTGCATGGCCAGCGCGCGGGCGATGGCGACGCGCGCCTTCATGCCGCCGGAAAGGGTGTGCGGGTAGGCGTCGGCGAAGGGGGCCAAGCCGACCTTCTCCAGGTAGTGCAACGCGCGCTCCTCGGCCTCGCGGCGCTTGAGGGTGCGCGAGGCGAGCAGCGGGAACATGACGTTCTGCTTCACCGTCTTCCACGGCGGCAGTTGGTCGAATTCCTGGAACACCACGATGCGGTCGGGGCCCGGCTCGCTGACGCGCTGGCCATCGAGGCGGATTTCCCCGTCGCTCGGCTCGATGAAGCCGGCGACCGACTTGAGCAGGGTCGACTTGCCGCAACCGGACGGCCCGAGCAGGACGAAACGGTCGCCCGGATAGACGTCGAAACTCACTTCATGGGTGGCCCGCACCACGCGCTGCGGGGTCTTGTATTCCAGGCTGACCTTGTCCACGTGCAGCAGTGCTGCCAGTGCCGAAGCGCTGGCCGTGTGGCCTTGCAGGACGGCGTTCATCGGATTTCCTTTACTGGGTGGGGGCTGAGGAGGCGCGCCGTTCAGAACGGCACATCGCCCTGGATGGTGGTGCGGTGCATGCGCCGGCGCAGGTGGCTCGGGCAACCGGTGGCGAGGTGGATCAGCGAACGGTTGTCCCAGAACACCATGTCGTGCGGCTGCCAGACGTGGCGATGGATGAACTCCGGGCGCGCGCTGTGGGCGTACAGCTCGGCGAGGATCTGCCGGCTCTCGTCCTCGGGGACATCGAGAATATGGGTGGTGAAGTTCTCGTTGACGAACAGGCCCTTGCGCCCGGTTTCCGGGTGCGTGCGCACCACCGGATGGACCACCGCCGTGACCTCGGCGAGCTGCGCCGCGGTCAGCGTCGGCCGGCGAATGCCCTTGAACACTTCATCGGCGTAGCGCGCCGTGTAGAGGTGCGCCGCGCGTTTACCCTGGATGGCACGAGCCAGCTCCGCCGGCAGGGTCTCGTAGGCCAGCTGCTGGCTGGCGAACAGGGTGTCGCCGCCCTCTTCCGGCAGCTCCTGGGCGTGGAGCATCGAGCCCAGGCTGGGAAATTCCTTGTAGGACAGGTCCGAGTGCCAGAACTTGCCGGCGTCGCCCAGGCCGATCGGCTGGCCGTTCTCGACGATGTTGGAAATGATGAAGACTTCCGGGTGCCCGGCCAGGAGGAACTGCTTGAGCACGTGGATCTGCAGCGGGCCGAAGCGGCGGCTGAAATCGACCTGTTGCTGCGGGCTGATGTGCTGGTCACGGAACACCAGCAGGCCGTGGTCGAGGTGGGCGCGGTGCACCCGGGCGAAATCCGCGTCATTCAGCGGGCGGGCGAGGTCGAGGCCGACGATTTCCGCGCCGAGCTTGCCCAGCGGACGGATGTCGAAGTGTTGCGAGGTGGTCTCCGGGGAAGGAGTCGCCACCGCAGCTACCGCGTTCATGGATGTTTCTCCATGCAGGCGCGACGGACGCGCGCATTGAAAGGATCAGGACGATGTCGCCCTGGCTTCTCGTTTCATGTGCGGCGCGCCGGTTGGCCGGCAGGTACGCGAGTAACGACTATAAGTGAATAAGAATGTCAGATATAAATACGATTAGTGCATAAGGTTATGGCCGGGCGCGCGGCTCGTCCGCCAGCACCCGGCGCAGCAGATCGAACAGCGCAACACGCGTCTGCGGGTCCTCGCTGGCAAGCTGCAGCTGCCGTTCGAGACGCGCCAATCCGCAGGGCGCGGGCAGGTTCAGGTGCTCGGCGAGAATCTCCGCGCCGCTGCTGACCAGCAGTGCGAAGTGGATGACGCTCTCCAACTCGCGGGTGTTGCCCGGCCAGTCGTGCTGCTCCAGCGCCTCACGCGCGGACTGGGCGAACTGCGGCAGCGCCAGGCCGAGGCGCTGGGCATAGGTGCCGAGGAAATACTCGCCCAGGGCGAGGATGTCGCCAGGCCGTTCGCGCAACGGCAACAGGTGCACGTAGCCGTCGCCCAGGTAGTGGTAGAGACGCTCGTTGAACTTGCCCGCGGCGACGGCCTGGCCCAGGTCGATGCTGGTGGCGGCGACCAGGCGCACGTCCGCCGGACTCGGCTGGCGCGCGCCGACGCGGATCACCTCGCGGGTCTCCAGCGCGGCCAGCAACTTGCCCTGCAAGGCCAGTGGCAGGTCGCCGATCTCGTCCAGATACAGCGTGCCGCCGGTGGCCGAACCGAACCAGCCGGCGCGGCTGCTGGCCGCGCCGGTGTGGGCGCCCGGCGCATGGCCGAACAGCTCGGCCTCGCCGTAGGTCGGGCTCAGCGCCTCGCAGTTGACCGCGACGAACAATCCGTGGCGCTCGCTGCTGCGGTGGATGTAGCGCGCCAGCAGCTCCTTGCCGGTGCCGGTTTCGCCGCGGATCAGCACCGGCAATTCGCTGTCAGCGAGCTGCTCGACACGTTCGCGCAGTTGCCGCGAGCGCGGGTCGATGAATACCAGCGCCTTGGCGCGAATGCTCAACGGGTTCTTTTCGGCATCGGGGAAAGCCAGCAGCGGTTGGCGCAGGTCGTCGTGCATGGGATTGTTCCTGAAACGTCGAGGCCGCCGGGGCTTCCATGGGCGCGGCGGCCTCGATTGAAGAAAGGGAGGACTCAGGCGCTGTGTCGCGCCAGCCGCTCGATCCGCGCCTGCAACCGGTAGAGCCAGGCGAAACCCTGCTCCCAGCGGGTGTAGCCGGACTTCACGTTGATGTGCCCCGCGCCGACCAGGATGCTCGCCTCGGATTCCCAGCCACGCGCCAGCTCCAGCGCGCGGGCGGCGGTGGCGGCCGGATCGTCGTCGGAGCCGATCAGCTGGCTGGGAAACGGTAGCGGCCGCGTGGGAATCGGCGCGAAGTTGTGCAGCGCTTCCGGGCAACCGGGGCGCTCGACGTCCGCCGGCGCCACCAGCAGCGCACCACGCACCCGGCGCAGCAGGGCGGGCGAGGCCTGCTCGGCCCAGTGCGCGACGGTGACGCAACCCAGGCTGTGGGCGATCAGCATCACCGGCGTGCGTTCGGCGGCGATTTCGCGCTCCAGCGCCGCCACCCAGTCCTCACGTCGCGGCCGCTCCCAGTCGGCTTGCTCGACCCGCGCGCTGTTCGGCAGGCTGCGCTGCCAATGGCTTTGCCAATGCTCGTCCGAGGAGCCCTGCCAGCCGGGCACGATGAGGTAACGGATCGATTCGTTTCGCATGTTCGCCTCCAATGTTCTGGCGGCAGTGTAGGCAGCTTGAATCGAGCAATGAAGGAATAAAAGATTATGTTCTTATTCTACAAGTCCACATTGCAGCGACATCATATGCGATCTAAAGGTTATATAAAAATACTAAAACGGTATTTTTAAGAATAAAAATACCTCCCTATATTCGCCCCCACGCCATTGCCATCGCATGGCGCCCAGCGAAGGAAAGACCCATGAGCGCAACCATAAGAAGCGTCGATGGCCAGGACGAGCAAACCATCCTGCGCGAAATCCAGAGTGCCCTGCGCGACCTGCGTTTCGGCTCGGTGGAAATCACCGTCCACAACGCCCAGGTCGTGCAGATCGAACGCAAGGAAAAATTCCGCCTGCAGCCGTCCTCCGGCAAGCCGGCCTGAATTCACCCCGACCGGACCGCCGGAGGCATGAGTATGAAAACGATTAGAAGAAGCATGTCCCCGCACGGCTATCGCCGCTGTTGCTGGCGAATGCGCTGAACCCCGATCGAACCGCACCAGCCAACACTCAGAATTGATCCGCGCGCCAGGAACGGCGCGCTTCGGAGCGCACCATGTCGACCAAATCCATCCGTTCGTTCAGCCTGGCGCTGATCGCTGGCGCCCTGTTCAGCGCGCAGTCCTTCGCCGCCACCGAACTGCTCAACGTCTCCTACGACCCCACCCGCGAGCTGTACGTCGAGTACAACGCCGCCTTCGCCAAGCACTGGAAGGCCGAGACCGGCGAAGACGTGGTCATCAAGCAATCCCACGGCGGTTCGGGCAAACAGGCTCGCGCGGTGATCGACGGCCTGCAGGCTGACGTGGTGACCCTGGCGCTGTCCGGCGACATCGACGCGCTGAACCTGCTCAAGCCGCTGATCGACCCCAACTGGCAGGCGCGCCTGCCGCAGAACAGCACGCCGTACACCTCGACCATCGTGTTCCTGGTGCGCAAGGGCAACCCGAAACACATCAAGGACTGGGACGACCTGGTGAAGAGCGGTGTCGAGGTGATCACCCCGAACCCGAAAACCTCCGGCGGCGCGCGCTGGAACTTCCTCGCCGCCTGGGCCTACGCGAAGAAAAAGTACGGCAGCGATGACAAGGCCCTGGAGTTCGTCACCGAGCTGTACCGTCACGCCCCGGTGCTCGATACCGGCGCCCGCGGCGCGACCATCAGCTTCGTCCAGCGTCAACTCGGCGACGTGCTGCTGGCCTGGGAGAACGAGGCCTACCTGTCGCTCGCCGAGGAAGGCGGCGACCAGCTGGAAATCGTCACTCCGTCGCTGTCGATCCTCGCCGAGCCGCCGGTTTCGGTGGTCGACGCCAACGTCGATCGCAAGGGCACCCGCAAGGTCGCCGATGCCTACCTGCAATACCTCTACAGCGAAGAAGGCCAGCGCATCGCGGCGAAGAACTTCTACCGTCCACGCGATGCCAAGGTCGCGGCCGAATTCAAGGACAAGTTCGCCCAGCTCGAACTGGTGACGATCGACAAGGAGTTCGGCGGCTGGAAGCAGGCCCAACCCAAGTTCTTCGACGATGGCGGCGTGTTCGACGACATCTTCAAGAAGATCAACCAGTAGGGTGGGTTAGCGGCGGCTCCGCGACAGCCCCGTCCTTCGCAGGGACGGGCGCCGCGTAACCCGCCGACGGCTCATCGGGCATCGCACGCCCCGCACCACGCATCGATACCTTACCCAAGGACGCCACATGTCCCACCGAACCTCCCCGGTCATACCCGGCTTCGGGCTGACGCTGGGTTACACCATCAGCTACCTCGCGCTGATCGTTCTGATCCCCCTCGGCGCCATGCTGATCTATTCCCTGCAGATGACCGCCGAACAATGGTGGTCGCTGATCAGCAGCCGCCAGGTGCTGTTCTCGCTCAAACTGTCGTTCGGCACCGCGCTGTTCGCCGCCCTCCTCAACGGCGTGCTCGGCACCGTGCTGGCCTGGGTGCTGGTGCGCTACCGCTTTCCCGGCCGGCGCATCATCGACGCGATGGTCGACATGCCCTTCGCCCTGCCCACCGCGGTGGCCGGCATCGCGCTGACCTCGCTGTACGCGCCCAACGGGCTGATCGGCTCGCTGTTCCCCTTCAAGATCGCCTACACCCCGCTGGGCATCACCCTGGCGCTGGTGTTCGTCACCCTGCCGTTCGTGGTGCGCACCCTGCAGCCGGTGCTGGCCGACATTCCCAAGGAAATCGAGGAAGCGGCAACCTGCCTGGGCGCGCGTCCCTTGCAGGTGTTCCGCCACGTGCTGCTGCCGAGCCTGCTGCCGGCCTGGGTGACCGGTTTCGCCCTGGCCTTCGCCCGCGGCGTCGGCGAGTACGGCTCGGTGGTGTTCATCGCCGGCAACATCCCCCTGAAGACCGAGATCCTGCCGCTGCTGATCGTCTCCAAGCTCGACCAGTACGACTACAAGGGCGCCACCGGGATCGGTGTGCTGATGCTGGCGGTGTCGTTCGTCCTGCTGCTGTTGATCAACCTGCTGCAGCGTCGCCTGCAGCCGCAGAACTGAGGAGCGCGAGATGAGCATCGCAAGCGCAACCCTGACCAAGGACAGCGCCGTGCGCGCCAGCGTGCAGCGCACGCCCGCCGCGCTGATCCTGATCGGCCTGGCCTGGATCATCTTCGCGGTGGTCCTGCTGCTGCCGCTGTACATCGTCGTCACCCAGGGCCTGCAACGCGGGCTGGACGTGTTCTGGAACGCGATCAGCGAACCGGACGCGATCTCCGCCCTCAAGCTGACCCTGCTGGCCACGGGCATCTCGGTGCCGCTGAACCTGGTGTTCGGCGTCGCCGCGGCCTGGTGCGTGACCAAGTTCGAGTTCCGCGGCAAGAGTCTGCTGATCACCCTGATCGACATGCCGTTCTCGGTTTCGCCGGTGGTCGCCGGCCTGATCTACGTGCTGCTGTTCGGTTCGCAGGGCGTCGTCGCCCCGTTCCTCCAGGCGCATGACCTGCAGATCGTCTACGCCGTGCCGGGGATCGTCCTGGCGACTATTTTCGTCACCTTCCCCTTCGTCGCCCGCGAGCTGATCCCGCTGATGGAGGAACAGGGCACCACCGAGGAAGAGGCCGCGCGGCTGCTCGGCGCGAACGGCTGGCAGATGTTCTGGCACGTCACCCTGCCCAACGTGAAGTGGGCGCTGATCTACGGCGTGGTACTCTGCACGGCCCGCGCGATGGGCGAGTTCGGCGCGGTGTCGGTGGTCTCGGGGCACATCCGCGGGATGACCAACACGCTGCCGCTGCACATCGAGATTCTCTACAACGAATACAACATCGTCGCCGCGTTCAGCGTGGCGATCCTGTTGCTGGCGATGGCCCTGGTGATCCTCCTGCTGCGGCAGTGGAGCGAATCGCGGCTGAGCCGCAGCCTGGTGCGCGACGACGAATGATCGCGCGCCAGATACCGAACGAAACGACCGGCGCCGCGCGCCGTCACCCGGCCAACGCCGTGGCACAGCAAACGAGGCTGACATGAGCATCGAGATTCGTGGCATCAACAAACACTTCGGCAACTTCCAGGCGCTGAAGAATATCGACCTGCACATCCGCAGCGGCGAGCTGGTCGCCCTGCTCGGCCCGTCCGGCTGCGGCAAGACCTCGCTGCTGCGCATCATCGCCGGCCTGGAAACCCCGGACACCGGCAGCATCGTGTTCCATGGCGAGGACGTTTCCGGCCATGACGTGCGCGACCGCAACGTCGGCTTCGTCTTCCAGCACTACGCCCTTTTCCGCCACATGACGGTGTTCGACAACGTCGCCTTCGGCCTGCGCATGAAGCCGAAGAAGCAGCGCCCGAGCGAAAGCGTAATCGCCGGCAAGGTCCACGAACTGCTCAACCTGGTGCAGCTCGACTGGCTCGCCGACCGCTACCCGGAGCAACTCTCCGGCGGCCAGCGCCAGCGCATCGCCCTGGCCCGCGCACTGGCGGTGGAACCGAAGATCCTGCTGCTCGACGAACCCTTCGGAGCGCTCGACGCCAAGGTGCGCAAGGAGCTGCGCCGCTGGCTCGCGCGCCTGCACGAGGAAGTCCACCTGACTTCGGTGTTCGTCACCCACGACCAGGAAGAAGCGATGGAAGTCGCCGACCGCATCGTGGTGATGAACAAGGGCGTGATCGAGCAGATCGGCACCCCGGCGGAGGTCTACGAGAAGCCCGCCAGCGAGTTCGTCTACCACTTCCTCGGCGACTCCAACCGCCTGCAACTGGCCGAGGACAACCACCTGCTGTTCCGCCCGCACGAGGTCTCGCTGTCGCGCTCGGCCGCGGACGAACACCGCGCCGCGCAGGTCCGCGACATCCGCCCGCTGGGCGCGATCACCCGCGTGACCCTGCAGGTCGACGGCCAGGACGAACTGATCGAGGCGGAAGTCGCCAAGGATCACGGCAGCCTCGCCGGTCTCGTCCGCGGCGAAACCCTGTACTTCAAGCCGAAGGCGATCCTCACGCCGTCCAGCGCCGTGCAGCACGTCTGACCGCCCCGCCGCCGCGCGCCAGACGGGCGCGCGGCCTTCCGGCCAACCCGCGCCGGCCCTCCCCGTTCTCATTGCGCCGCGATTGCGCACGCAATGGCGTCGAGCGCGACGCGTTCGATCGTAAAAATCACACTTTCGAGCAATCCGAAAACTCCGTTTCGGCGTTAGGCTATGCACCGACTGCCCAGAGAGGCAGCGCTGGCTCACAACAATAAGATCAGGAGCTTTCCGGAAATGAATCCCAAGCCATTCCTCGTACTGCTGTGCACCCTCCTCGCCGGGCTGACGACCGCCGCCGCGCCCGCCGCGCAGGCCGAGCTGTCGGTTCTCGAGCAGGTGCAGATCTACGCCTCACGCGCCACGTCGAGCCTCATCCTGCTGCGCGGGGAAGGCTTTCAGGACATGTACCGCGAACGCCTCGAACAGGACATCAAGGCCCTCGATGCCGCCATGCGCCGCGTGCCGGAGCCCAGCAGCGCGCTGCTCGCCGAACAGCGCGACCTGGTGACCGAACTGCGCCGCGGTGTGGCCTTCGGTCCCAGGGAGGACGCCATGCCCTGGGGTTATCCGCTGGAGCTGAACAAGCGCCTGCGCGACTTCCTCACCGCCGCCCGCGCGATGCCCGGCGCGCCGCACACCGAAGTCGCCGCCAAGGTGGAGTACCTCGGCGTGCAGTACCTCAATCGCGCCTACCTCGGCGCCTTCGAGATCGCCCGCGAACAGCCGGAAAACTACCTCGGCCAGGACGAGCGCCAACTGGTGCCGTCCATCGACGCGGAGATCCAGACCTTCGCCGCCCGTGACCCCGCCGCCCTGGCCCGCCTGCAGACGCGCTGGAAGTTCCTCCGCGCCGCGCTGCTGGACCTCAACAGCCAGAGCAACTCGCTGATCAGCGTGTCCGGTCGTCCCTACGCGCCCACCGTGGTCGACCGCAACACCCGCACCCTCAGCGACCAGTGGATGAGCATGAATTAACCCGCCGCAGTTCGCAGGATGCGCCATGCGCACCGAAACACTCTTGCGCCAGCCTCAACCCGCATCGTCACCCAGGGTGCGCGCGGCGCACCCTAGGACGAACCTCGCGCCCGAAGCGATCCGCCGCTCCGTAGGGTGCGCCG
>NZ_JASCPA010000076.1:0-17544 GCF_029959715.1 Pseudomonas sp. PS02288
AATTATCCACGAACGGGGGGGGGGGGCGGGGGGGTTGTTCTAGCCGCGGCGCCGCGCGTTCCACAGGAAGGCGGCCAGCGCGGTGGTTGGGAGTGCCGCACCGAGCAGCGCCACGGCAGGCCAGCCGGCCGCTTCGTAGAGCGGACTGGCGACGGCCGAGCCGAAGGCGCCGCCGACGAAGATGCTGGTCATGTACAGCGCGTTCAGCCGGCCGCGGCTCTTCGGGTCCAGCGCATAGATTTCGCGCTGACCGAGGACCATGTTCATCTGCACGGCGAAATCCAGCAGCACGCCGGTGATCGCCAGGCCGACCACGCTGTAGCCCGGCCCGCTGAGGCCCAGCAGGAACGCCAGCGGCGCCAGCCCCATGGCGAGCATTGAGGCGCGGCGCGTGTGGCCGGCGTCCGCCAGGCGGCCGGCGAGGGGCGCGGCGATCGCACCGATCGCGCCGACCAGGGCGAACACCGCGATGGCGCTCTGCGACAGCCCGTGCTGGCGCGCCAGTTCGATCGGCGCTGTGGTCCAGAACAGGCTGAAGCCGGCGAACATCAGGCCCTGGTACAGCGCGCGCTGGCGCAGTACCGGCTGGCTGCGAAGCAGGCCGATGAGCGAGTTCAGCAGTTGCGCGTAGCTGGCCTTGTGGTCCGGCTCGTGGCGCGGAATGGTGAAGAAGATCACCAGCATGATCGCCAGCATCACCGCCGCCGCGGCGAGGTAAACCGCGCGCCAGCCGAAATGGTCGGCGATCACGCTGGCCAGGGGGCGGGCCAGCAGGATGCCCAGCAGCAGGCCGCCCATGATGTTGCCGACGACGCGCCCGCGGGTCGCTTCCGGCGCCAGGTGCGCGGCGAGCGGCACCAGGATCTGTACCGACACCGAGCTGAAGCCGATCAGCAGCGACAGCGCCAGGAAGGTGTTCGGCTGGCTGGAAAAGCCCGCGGCCAGCAGGCTCGCGGTGGCGACCAGCGCGGTCGCCAGCATCACCTTACGGTTCTCCAGCAGGTCGGCCAGCGGGACCAGGAACAGCAGCCCCGCCGCGTAGCCGATCTGGGTCAGCGAGACGATCAGGCTGGCGCCATGCGGCGAAAGCCCCACCGCGGGCGCGATGAGCGCCACGATCGGCTGGGCGTAGTAGAGGTTGGCCACGATGGCGCCGCAGCAGAAGGCGAACAGCAGCACCATGCCCTGGGTGAGCGGGTGGGGAGCCGCGGCCGGGTGGGGTGTTGAATCGGTCATGTCGGGTTCTCGGTGAACGAAAAGGGTGAAGCCACGTTAAGTCAGGAGGTCGTGGGGGAGAATCGGGTCGCCGTGCAATGCAGCATTGCTCCCGGCACAACGTTCAGTGTCGCTGGAGCAGGTCCTCGAGCCAGTCGAGAAACGCCGCGACCCGTGCCGAGCCGCGCTGGTTGGGCAGGAAGAGGGCGTTGATGCTGGCTTGCGCCTCGCCCGGGTTGATCTGCTGCCCGGCGAGCAGGCGGACCAGCCGACCGCTGTCGACGTCCTCGCGCACCAGCCAGTCGGCCAGCAGGACGATGCCGGCGCCGTCGAGCGCCATGCGCCGCAGCACATCGGCGTTGTTGCTCTTGAAGCGGCCATGGACGTCGACGCGAACCTCTTCGCCGGTCTGGCGAAAGGTCCACGCCGGGCAACCGTTGGCGTAGTCGAAGCGCAGGCAGGCGTGGGCCAGGAGGTCGCCAGGGCGCTCTATCGGCGGGTGCGCGGCCAGATAGTCCGGGCTCGCCAGCAGCCAGCGCTGGAAGTGCCCGAGGGTGCGGCTGATGACGTCCGCACTGACCACCAGGCTGCCGAGGCGCACCGATACGTCGACCCGTTCGCTCTGCAGGTCCACCACCTTGTCGGTGAGCGTCATGCTCAGCTCGATGCGCGGGTAACGCTGCAGGAAGTCCAGCAGCCGCGGCGCGATGATCTGCCGGCCGAACTCCACCGGCACGCTGATGCGCAGCTGCCCGCTGGGTTCGCTGCCACGGTCGGCGACGGCGGCGTCCGCCCGTTCGACCGCGGCGAGTATGTCGCGGGCATGCTGGTAATAGGCGTTGCCCGCCTCGGTGACGCTGACCCGGCGGGTCGAGCGGTTGAGCAGGGCGGCGCCCAGCTCGGCTTCCAGGTTGTCGATGGTCCGCGTCACCGAGGAGGTGGCCACGCCGAGCTGGCGCGCGGCAGCGGAAAACCCGGCGGCTTCGACGGCTCCGACGAACATCCTCAACGCCAGCAGCTTGTCCATGTGCACTCGTTGCCCGTGGCGAAAACAGGCTGCAAGCATACCGGCGCAGACGCCCTTGAAAACACCGCCAGGCAGCGTCGCCGGGAAATAAGCACATTCGTCCAATTCGCCGTAGGCGGCGATCACTAGGGTATTACCGAGTATCGAGCGCGTTGCGATGCAGGGGCTGCTCGATCCGAACCCCTAGCTACCCAGGAGTGAACCATGAGCACTGCCAAACCTTACAACCGCCTCAACAAGGACGACGCCGTCGTTCTGCTGGTCGACCACCAGACCGGTCTCATCTCGCTGGTACAGGACTTCTCGCCGAACGAGTTCAAGAACAACGTGCTGGCGCTGGGCGATCTGGCCAAGTTCTTCAAACTGCCGACCATCCTCACCACCAGCTTCGAAAACGGACCCAACGGCCCGATGGTTCCGGAACTCAAGGAGTTGTTCCCCGATGCGCCGTACATCCCGCGTCCGGGCCAGATCAACGCCTGGGACAACGAAGATTTCGTCAAGGCCGTCAAGGCCACCGGCCGCAGGCAACTGATCATCGCCGGCGTCGTGACCGACGTTTGCGTGGCGTTCCCGACCCTTTCGGCGCTGGCCGAGGGCTTCGAGGTGTTCGTCGTGACCGACGCCTCCGGCACCTTCAACGAAACCGTGCAACAGGCCGCCTGGGCACGCATGACCGCTGCCGGCGCCCAGCTGGTGAACTGGTTCTCGGTCGCCTGCGAGCTGCAGATCGACTGGCGCAACGACATGGAAGGCCTGGCCAACCTGCTGTCGCCGCGCATTCCGAACTACCGCAACCTGATGAACAGCTACTCGGCGCTGACCGCCAAGTAATACCGCTGTCACTTCGAGACGAATGCCCGCCGCGTGCGGGCATTTTTCTGTCTGCAGGAATGCGCTACCGCGTGCCGGAGAGACGGCAGTCAGGCGGTTGTCATGGGGATAGACTACCGTTGACGCAGCTACTCCCCTCATTTGTCGACGGAGACTTGGTCATGCCCGAAGAAGCGGAACTCAGTAATGCATCGCGGGGCGATTCCCCGGACGCCGACTGGCTGATACGCAAGGTCATACTGCTCGCCAACATGGGCATTCCCACGCCGATCACCCTGACCATCCCGGCCGGGCTGGTCTCCGGCATCCTCATCAGCGGCAAGGAATACCTGGACGCGTTCCACGCGCAGCTCACTGGCTACTGGGACCAGGCCGCGGCGGCGAAGATGCTCGAATACGTGCAGGAGTGGAAGGCAATCTACGAAGTGCCGGTCAAGGGCGACGACGAGAAGAACATCGCCTACATCCACCTGCGCGACGCCAAGGTCTTTACCGGCGGCCAGTTCGTGCCCACCAACGAAGGCGTGCTGTGGCGTGGCAAGATCACCTCGATCAGCGGATTTACAATCGGCATCGTCGACGAAACCGACTGAGCGTTCAGCGGCAGACGCAAGCCCCGCCCAGGCGGGGCTTTTTCATGGGCGGAGGGGCGAGCGGCCGATAGGCCGATAGGCCGTGCATGCGGGACACGGTTCGCCGGCCTGTCCCGCTGCCCGGCCGCCTTTCCCTTGATGGGCGAGGGCCGCGCGTTCAGAGGCTCGGGAGCAACTGGCGTATGTGTTCGGCCAGCGCGTCCACCAGCGGCGTCGGTTGCCCCTGGCCAAACCTCAGGGCAATGCCGACGCTGGGCAGCTCGGGCAGGGCGGCGTCGCCGGCGAGTATCTGCAGGTCGGCCGGCACCGAGGTCTGGGTCAGCACCGCCACGGCCTGGCCGGAGCGTACCAGGGCGATCAGCCCGGCCAGGCTGCTGCTGGCATACGCGATGCGGTACTCGCGGCCGAGCGCGCGCAAGGCGTTGCAGGCGGCCAGGTGATCGAGGGTGTCGGGCTGCGAAAGCGCCAGCGGCAGGGGCGCGAAATCCGCTGCCCCGGGGCCCGGACAACCGACCCAGACCAGCGGTTCGCGACGGATCACCGCCTCGTCGCTGCCTTCGGCCAGCGAAATCAGCGCCAGGTCGAGAGCGTGTCTGTCGATCTGTTCGAGCAGGCGCGGCGTCGGCGCGCAGACCACTTCCACCGATGCCTGCGGGTGCTGGCTGGCGAAGCCGCGTAACAGGTGCGGCAGGAACACCGCGGCGTAATCGTCTGGGCAGCCGAAGCGCAGTGTCCCGGAAAGGCCTCTGCCCGACAGCTCGGCCAACGCTTCGTCGTGGTGGCGCAGAATGCGCTGCGCGTGATTGAGCAGGCGCTCGCCCTGGTGGGTCAGCAGCACGCCGCGTCCCGTGCGTTGCAGCAGGGGCTGGTCGACGATCTCCTCGAGACGGCGGACCTGCTGGCTCAATGCCGATTGGGTGCGGCCGATGCGTTCCGCCGCGCGGCTGAGCGAGCGGGCCTCGGCGATCATCACGAAGGAGCGCAACAGCTCGATGTCCAGCGAAAGCGCCAAGGTATAAGCCTCCTTGCTGGCTCGTATAAGAACTATTCGTTTCAGTTAATACCTTGGCCTTCCTAGACTGCAAGTCGCCGATGCCCGACTGCAAGGAGATGGTCCATGTCCGCGAACGACGATCCGACCTTCTGGCGCAACGCCCGCCAGCACCTGATCCGCTACGGCGGCACCTTCGAGCCGCTGATCATCGAACGCGCCGCCGGTAGCTTCGTCTATGACGCCGACGACCGCGCGATCCTCGATTTCACCTCCGGGCAGATGAGCGCGGTGCTCGGCCACTGCCATCCGGACATCAGCGCGGTGATCGGCGAATACGCGCAACGGCTCGATCACCTGTTCAGCGGCATGCTCTCGCGCCCGGTGGTGGAGCTGGCGACGCGCCTCGCCGAGAAGACGCCGGCCGGTCTGGACCGCGCGATGCTGCTCAGCACAGGGGCGGAATCCAACGAGGCGGCGATCCGCATGGCCAAGCTGGTCACCGGCAAGTACGAGATCGTGGGGTTCGCCCAGTCCTGGCACGGCATGACCGGAGGCGCGGCGTCGGCCACCTACAGCGCCGGCCGGCGCGGCGTAGGACCGGCGGCAGTCGGCTCGTTCGCGATTCCCGCGCCGTTTCCCTACCGCCCGCGCTTCCAGCGCAACGGCGAGTTCGACTGGCGGGGCGAGCTGGATTACGCCTTCGACCTTATCGATCGGCAATCCAGTGGCAACCTGGCGGCGTTCATCGCCGAACCCATCCTCAGCTCCGGCGGGATCATCGAGCTGCCCGACGGCTACATGGCGGCGCTGAAGCACAAGTGCGAAGAGCGCGAGATGTTGCTGATCCTTGACGAGGCGCAGACCGGCATCGGCCGCACCGGGATGATGTTCGCCTGCGAGCGCGAAGGCGTCACGCCGGACATCCTGACCCTGTCGAAGACCCTGGGCGCCGGCCTGCCGCTGGCGGCGGTGGTCACCTCGGCGGCGATCGAGGAGCGCGCCCACGAACTCGTCTACCTGTTCTACACCACCCATGTCTCCGATCCGCTGCCCGCCGCGGTCGGCCTCAAGGTGCTCGAGGTGGTGGAGCGCGACGGCCTGGTGCAGCGCGCCAATCTGATGGGTGCGCGCCTGCGCAACGGGCTGCTGGCGCTGCAGGAGCGCTTCGACTGCATCGGCGACGTGCGCGGCCGTGGGCTGCTGCTGGGCATGGAAATCGTCAAGGACCGGCAGAGCAAGGAACCGGCCTCGGAGCTGGGCAGCGCGATCACCCGAGAATGCATGAAGCTCGGACTGAGCATGAACATCGTCCAGCTGCCGGGCATGGGCGGGGTGTTCCGCATCGCGCCGCCGCTGACGGTCAGCGAGGCGGAAATCGACCTCGGCCTGGCGTTGCTCGGGCAGGCGATGAAGAACGTGCGCTAGCCGCCGCTGGCGTTCATGAAGCGCGCCACCTGCACGTCGCCGGCGAGGCTGAAGTCGTGGCCGGCGGCCTTCTCCAGCACGGCGCCGTCGATGGCCGCGTGCAGGGCGCGGTCGTCGGCTCCGTTGCGCATCAGTTCGCGCAGGTCGAGGGCCTCGGCATGGCCCAGGCACAGCAGCAGGCGGCCTTCGGCGGTGATGCGCAGGCGGTTGCAGCTGGCGCAGAAGTTTTGCGAGTGCGGCGAGATGAAGCCGACCCGCGTGCCGGGATGGTCGGCCAGACGCAGGTAGCGCGCCGGGCCGCCGCTGCGCTCGTCGCAGTCGATCAGCGCATAACGCCGGGCGATCAGCGCGCGCACTTCGTCGCTGGAACAGAAACGCTCGCCGCGCGAATGGCCGACGTCGCCCAGCGGCATTTCCTCGATGAAGCTGATGTCCAGCCCACGGGCGATGACGTAGTCGACCAGGTCGAGCACTTCATCGGCGTTGCGTCCCTTCATAACCACGGTGTTCAGCTTGATCCTGGCGAAGCCGGCCTGGCGCGTGGCTTCGAGACCGTCGAGCACGCGCTGCAGATCGCCGTTGCGGGTGATCGCCCGGAAGCGCTGTGGATCGAGGCTGTCGAGGCTGATGTTGAGCCGGCGCACACCGGCGGCAGCGAGCGGCGCCGCGAGCTTGACCAGCTGCGAGCCGTTGCTGGTCAGCACCAGTTCGTCGAGCCCGGGCAGGGCGGCGATGCGTTCGCAGAGCCCAACGATGCCTGGACGCAGCAGCGGCTCGCCGCCGGTGAGGCGGATCTTCCGGACGCCGCGGCCGACGAACAACCGGGCCAGGCGATACAGCTCCTCGAGGTCGAGCAACTGGCGGCGCGGCAGGAAGTGCATGTCTTCCGCCATGCAGTAGACGCAACGCAGGTCGCAGCGATCGGTGACCGACAGGCGCAGGTAGTCGACCGTGCGGCCGATGCCGTCGCGCAGCAAGGCGCCCACCGTCAGCCGGGCAACAGGAAGGGATTGAGGCCGCTGCGAGCGAAGCCCTCGCGCTCCACGTCCGCATCCAGCGCGAGGCTGGCGAGGTCGTCGGCGATGGCTTCGAGCTGATGATCGCGATCGAGGTAGAGCACCTTGAGGTAACTCTCGCACTCGTTGCAGCTCTCCGCCTTGATCGTGGCGTTCTCGCTGTCCAGCGACCAATAGTCGAGCGGCCCGGTATGCTCGCAATTGCTGCAGGTGGCGCGGACCATGTGCCAGCGGCTTTCGCACAGGCCGCAGTGCAGGTAGCGCAGGCCGTCGATGATTACGCTGACGGCGGGTGACTGGGCGCACACCGGGCACAGCTGGCGTTGCCCGCCGGGGCCGGCGCTGGCATGCAGCGGCAGGCGCGCGGCCAGTTGCGTCCAGTACAGCGACAGGGCGCTCCAGAGGAACAGCGCGCGGTCACTGCCGACCTCCGCATGGCGGCCGCCGAGCAGGGCGTCGGCCAGCGTTTCCAGTTGCGCGGGCGAGTGCTTGCGCAAGCCTTCCAGCACCTTGCGCACAGGCGGGGTGGCGTCGCCCAGCAACTCATCGGCGAGCCCGTGCAGCAATTGCTGCCAGTACGGGGCGCGCGGCAACCTGAGGGCGTCCAGGGGTGCGCCGTCGTCGGGCGCCAGCCGCGTTCCGACCTCCGCGGGCAGCGGTGCGCGTTCCAGCAACCGCTGCTGGGCAGCGGCGATGCGCGCGGCGAAGTTCAGGTAGTCAGCCATCGCGTGGCCCTCGGCGAGGGCCCGCAGGCGCGAGGCGCGACGGCTGTAAAGACCGTCGAGACGTGGCAGCAGCAGCGGCTCGATCCGGCCGATGCCGCCGCGGGGCTGCTCGACCGGGGTCAGCCTGATGCTGTTCATGGTGCGTCCTTCTTGCCGGTGACCTGGCGGTACCAGCGCGGGTGGTGGGTGCGCGCCCATTTGCGGCTGACGTAGCCGCTGGACATGGCGTCCACCGAGCCCTTCACCCAGAAGGCCAGGTAGATGTGGCCGATCACCAGCAGCATCAGCAGGATGCCGGCGAGGGCGTGGAGGAACAGGCCGATACGGATCGTCGGAATCGAGAACAGCGGGGCGAAATACGGCCGCCAGATCAGCACGCCACTGACCAGCAGCAGCGAGATCAGGCCCATGATTCCCCAGAACAGTACCTTCTGCCCGGCGTTGTACTTGCCGGTGTCCAGCTCTTCGTTGTGATCGCCCTTGAGCACCTGCCCGATTTCGGCGAACCACTTGCTGTCGCCGGGTTCCGGGAGGTTGTGGCGCACCAGCCGCATGAACAGGTAGGCGAGGAACAGGAAGATCAGCACACCCATGAACGGGTGCAGGATGCGCGCGAGCTGAGGGCCGCCGAGCAGGTTGTTGAGCCAGCTCAGCGAGGGGAAGAACCACGACAGGCCCGACATCGCGACGAAGAAGAAGCAGACGACCATCAGCCAGTGGCACATGCGTACCGTGTAGGGCGTGCGCAGGATCGCGTTTTTCCGCTTCATGCCTGTTCCTCCTCGTCTTCTTGTTCAGGGTCCAGGGTCTGCGCGCCGACACCGACGTAATGGAACAGGGTGCCGGCGATGGTGGCGAAGAAAGCCGCCGCGGCTATCGGTTTGAGCCAGCCTTTCCAGCCCTGGATCGCGGTGCTGATGCGCGGGTCCTTGGGCAGGTTGTGGTACAGCTCGGGCTTGTCGGCGTGGTGCAGCACGTACATCACGTGGGTGCCGCCTACGCCTTGCGGGTCATACAGCCCGGCGTTGGCGAAGCCTCGGCCGTTGAGCTCGGCCACGCGCTGGCCGGCGAGGAACTGCATGTCGGCCTTGCTGCCGAAGTTGATCGCGCCGGTCGGGCAGGTCTTCACGCAGGACGGCTCCTGACCGACCGATACGCGGTCGACGCAGAGCGTGCACTTGTAGGCCTTGTTGTCCTTGCCGCTCAGGCGCGGGACGTTGAACGGGCAACCGGCGACGCAGTAGCCGCAGCCGATGCAGTGCTCGGACTGGAAGTCGACGATGCCGTTGGCGTACTGCACGATCGCGCCGGGGCTCGGGCAGGCCTTGAGGCAGCCGGGATCGGCGCAGTGCATGCAGCCGTCCTTGCGGATCAGCCATTCCAGCTTGCCGGACTCGCTGTTCTCGTACTCGGCGAAACGCATCAGCGTCCAGGTTTCTGCCGACAGGTCGCGCGGGTTGTCGTAGACGCCGAAGTTCTCGCCGACCTCGTCACGCAGGTCGTTCCATTCAGAGCACGCCACCTGGCAGGCCTTGCAGCCGATGCAGATGCTCACGTCGATCAGTTTGGCCACTTCCGCCTGCTGGTCGCGGGCGTGGGGCGGCGGGGTCAGCGCACTGGTGGCGGAGCGTTTGATGATGTCTTGGGACTGCATGGACATGACGGGTTTCCTCAGGCCTTCTCGACGTTGACAAGGAAGGCCTTGTATTCCGGGGTTTGCGTGTTGGCGTCACCCACGCGCGGGCTCAGGATATTGGCCAGGAAGCCTTTGCGGGTTACCCCCTCGAAACCCCAGTGCACCGGGATGCCGACCTGTTCCACTTCCTGCCCGGCCACCTGCAGCGTCATCACGCGCTTGGTGACCACCGCCTTGCCGCGGATGTAGCCGCGCTGGCTGGACACCTTGACCGTGTCGCCGGCGGCGATGCCCTTGCTGGCGGCGAGCTTCTCGCTGATCTCGACGAACTGCTCGGGCTGCACGATGGCGTTCAGCCGCGAGTGCTTGGTCCAGTGGCGGAACATCTCGGTGATCGAGTACGACGTCGCAACGTAGGGGAAATCCTCGCGGCCGCCGAAGCTCGGCAGGTCGTCCTTGAAGATGCGCGCCACCGGGCTCTTGCCGCTGCCGGAATGCAGCGGGTTGGCCGGAATCGGGCTTTCCTCTGGCTCGTAGTGCTCGGGGAACGGGCCGTCGACCAGCGCACCCATCGAAAACAGGTGGCCGACGCCGTCCTGCAGCATGATGAACGGGCTCACGCCGCTGTTCGGCGGCGAGCCGGCCGGATAATCGGGCACGTCGGCGCCGGCCCAGGTGGCGCCGTCCCAGTGCAGGAAGGCGCGTTTCGCGTCCCATGGCTTGCCGCTCGGGTCGGCCGAGGCGCGGTTGTAGAGCAGGCGGCGGTTGGCCGGCCAGGCGAACGCCCAGCCCGGCGTGTTGCCGAAGCCGGTATCGGTGTTGTCGCGGCGCGCCATCATATTGCCGGCGGGCGTCCATTGCCCGGTGTAGATCCAGCACAGACTGCTGGTGCTGCCGTCGTCGCGCAGGTGGGCGAAGCTGGACAGCAGTTCGCCTTTTTTCGCGATCGGCTTGCCGCTGTCGTCGTAGAGATCGGCCAGCGCGTAGCCGTTGATCTGCTTGGCCAGCTCTTCGGAGTGCGGACTCTTCGGGTCGTGGTAATGCCAGTCCAGCTTCAGCAGCGGCTCGGGGCAGGTGCCGCCTTCCTGCTGGTACAGCTCGCGAATCCTGGTCATCAGGCTGCCGAGTATCTTGCCGTCGTGTTGCGCTTCGAACGGTGGCGGCTGCGCCGCGGCGTGCCATTGCAGCCAGCGGGCGGAGTTGGCGATCGAGCCATCCTCCTCGGCGAAGCAGGACGACGGCAGGCGGAACACGGTGGTCTGGATCTGCGCCGGATCGACGTCGTTGAACTCGCCGTGGTTCTGCCAGAAGGACGAGGTCTCGGTGGTCAGCGGATCGATCACCACCAGGTACTTGAGCTTCGCCAGGCCCTCACGCACCTTGCCGGAGGACGCCGCGGCGGCGATCAGGTTGAAACCCTGCACGATGTAGCCGTTGACCTGTCCCTTGTGCATCTGCTCGACGTAGGCCATCACGTCGTAGGCGCGGTCCCATTTGGGTAGCCAGTCGTAGCCGAAGTCGTTCTCCGCGGTGGCGTTCTCGCCATACATGCCCTTGAGGAAGCTGACCATGAACTTCGGCGTGTTGCGCCAGAAGTTGATCTGCTTGTCCACCAGGGTCTTGGGCGTGCGCTCGTCCAGGTAGGCCTGTAACGACTGCTGGCTCTCGCTCGGCAACGTCAGGTAGCCCGGCAGCATGTTCGCCAGCACGCCGAGGTCGGTGAAACCCTGCACGTTGGAGTGGCCGCGCAGCGCGTTGATGCCGCCGCCGGGCATGCCGATGTTGCCGAGCAGCAACTGCACGATGGCGGAGGCGCGGATGATCTGCGAGCCACCGACATGGTGCGTCCAGCCCAGCGCGTAGAGGATGCTGGTGGTGCGGTCGGGGACGCTGGTGGACGCGAGCTTCTCGCAGACGTGCAGGAAGTCCTTTATCGGCGTGCCGCAGATGCTGCTCACCATTTCCGGGGTGTAGCGCTCGACGTGCTGCTTCAGCAGGTTGAACACGCAGCGCGGGTGCTGCAGCGTCTCGTCGCGCAGGGCATAGCCATCCTCGCCCAACTCGTAGGCCCAAGAGGCGCGGTCGTAGGCGCGCTTGGTGGCGTCGTAGCCGCTGAACAGACCGTCGTCGAAGCCATAGTCCTCGCGCACGATCAGCGGCGCGTTGGTGTAGGCCTTGACGTACTCGTGCTGGATGCGGTCGTTGTTCAACAGATAGTGGGCGACCCCAAGCAGGAAGGCCGAGTCGGCACCGGCACGGATCGGCGAATAGAAGTCGGCCACGGCGGCGGTACGGTTGAAGCGCGGGTCCACCACCATCAGGTGGGCATTGTTGTGGATCTTCGCCTCGACCGCCCATTTGAAGCCCACCGGATGGGCCTCGGCCGGGTTGCCGCCCATCACCAGGATGACGTCGGCGTTCTTGATGTCGACCCAGTTGTTGGTCATCGCGCCGCGCCCGAACGAGGGGGCGAGGCCGGCGACCGAGGGGCCATGGCAGAGGCGTGCCTGGTTTTCCAGATGCACCATGCCCAAGCCGCGGGCGAACTTGACGTCGAGGATGCCGGTTTCATTGCTGGCGGCAGACGAGCCGAGGAAGCCGGTGCTGGCCCAGCGGTTGACCCGTTGGCCCTTCTCGTTCTTCTCGACGAAGTTGGCGTCGCGGTCGTCCTTCATCAGACGGGCGATGCGCTCGATGGCCTCGTCCCAGCCGATGCGCTTCCATTCGTTGCTGCCGGCCTCGCGGACTTCGGGGTATTTCAGGCGATCCGGGCTGTTGATGAAGTCCACCAGCCCGGACCCCTTGGGGCACAGCGAGCCGCGGCTGACCGGATGGTCCGGGTCGCCCTCGACGTGAAAGATCTTGCCCTTGGCGTTCTTCGCACCGTCGCCGAGGCTGTACAGGAGCACCCCGCAACCGACCGAGCAGTAGGTGCAGTTGTTGCGGGTCTCACGGGCGCGCAGCAGTTTGTACTGGCGCGACTGGCTGGCGAGGGCGACGCCGGGAGCGAAACCAAGGGTCGCGGCGCTCGCGCTGGCGGCACCGACGGTGCATAGCTTGAAAAACTGTCTTCTGCCGATCTGCATATCGATCTCCCCAAAACGGCGCATCACGGTTTGCGCCGGAATGAGCGTGTGCTTGTGGCCACGCTCTGCTTTGTCTTTGTCGTTCTGTCAGGCCCGAACCTGTCCGCAGGTAGCTTTCGCCGGGCTGGCGTCGTGGCGTTTCAGCCGCCGGGTGCCGGGCTGTAAACGCGTGCAGCGCTGCGCTGTGGCAGGTGGATCAGGTTCAGGTTGTGCCGCCGCGCCCAGTCCACCGTCAGTGCCGTTGGCGCGGCGAGGCTGACCAGGGTGCCGAGACCGGCGCGCACCGCCTTGTGCAGGAGTTCGAGGCCACAACGGCTGGTGACCACCGCGAAGCCGCGAGTCGCGTCGATGCGCTGGCGTTCGAGCGCGCCTATCAGCTTGTCGAGGGCGTTGTGGCGGCCGATGTCCTCTCGGCATAGGCGTATCTCGCCGTGGTCATCGACGAACAGCGCGGCATGCAGCGCGCCGCTTCGCTGCGCCAGTGACTGAGCAGCGCCGACGCGCTCGCGCAGGCCTCGCAGATGAGTAGCGTCGGGTAGCGGCGAGCGGGGCAGGTTGGCGAGGGTTGGCAGCGCCTGGTCGAGGCTGTCGACACCGCAGAGTCCGCAGCCGCTGCTACCGGCCAGTTGCCGGCGCTGCTGCTTCAGCTGCCAGAAGGCGCGGCTGCCGATGAGCAGGTCGACGTGCCAGGCGTCACCGTATCCTTCCATCCGAATGTCGTAGATTTCGTCGATCCGCTGGACGGTTCCGCTGGTTCGGGTGAAGCCGACCACGAAATCCTCCAGTGCCTCGGGCGTCACCATCATCACCGCGTGCGCCAGGCCGTTGTAGCTGATAGCCAGCGCGACTTCGCTCGCCAGGGAGGCTTCGCCGGACGGTTGGGAGCCGTCTATCTCGGCATATCGGTACGCACGGGAGACGTCAGGAAGCGCCTCCGTCTGAGGCGTGGACCGGCAATTGGAGATCGGCGTCGGCATGAAAAAACACACTGCGGCAATTTGGCGGTGGCGAGTTTATATCCTCTTTAACTGTAAGGCTAATAGACCTTCGGACATCTACCCATCTTTCGATCAGGCAACTTCCGGGGTCATCTCGCCTCCTATGTTTTCAACGGCCGCCCGCGCCGCGAAACGAGGAGAGTCCGTCATGGGTCAACGCGTTTTCGATAATCACCGTGCCTGGTCCGGTGCAATGCAGGATGGCAACACCATCAAGGCCTTCGTGATGGTGCTTGGCGAGAAGGGGCTGCATGACGGGGTCTACGAGATCACCGCCAACGTCGAATTTCCTGATCTGCCAACCGCGGAACGCACGGCGGCGGCCATCATCGACCGCATCACCACCATCGACGAAGAGGGCATTCCCTGTTTTGGCGCGGATGACGAACCGGACGAGTGACGTCGCGCATAGTTGAAGGCTGTATGGATGAACAGTTATCATCGCGCCGTCCCCAAATGGCCAACGCGACACTCAGGCCGTCGGCAGCCCGTTCCGGGGCCTGCCGCTTTCTCATTCAGCCTCGTCTGACGCGGGGCGCAAAAAAAGGGCTGACCTCGCGGTCAGCCCTTTTTCATTGGGAGTGGAAGGGCGCTCAGTGGCCGTGTAGGGGGCGGCCATGGCCGTGGCGGCGACGCTCGACAGGCGGTTCCTGCGGCTTCTGCTTCGCGGTTGGAGAGTGCCGGCGGGTCAGCCGCAACATACCCCAGAGCATCGCGAGGGCAACCGCCATCCAGGCGCATATCAGCATGACGATCATGAGTACGGGAGACATCGTCTTATCCTCGGTAACGGAACGCGTCCGTGTATGGAGTAGACCCTGGCCGGCGAAAAGGTTTCCCCCGCATGCGGCCATGGGCCATCCCCACCGCCCAACGGCACCTTTAGATGCGCCGAAGGTATTCTTGCCTCCGCCTGCGCGCTGGCCGATGCTGGCGGCTCTCGTCTCAAGGACCGCTGCATGACCGATATCGCCGAGCACGCGCCCGTTATCCAGCGCCGCATGACGCTGGACAACGGCCTGGCCGTGACGCTGCTGCAGGTGCCCCAGGCCCTGCATTGCGCGGCTTGGGTGCGGGTGGCCGCCGGCAGTCACGACGAGCCGCGCGAGTATCCCGGGCTGGCGCATTTCCTCGAGCACCTACTGTTCCTCGACAGCGCGGGGTTCCCTGCCGACCAGGGGCTGATGGCGTTCGTACAGGGCGCCGGCGGTCAGGTGAATGCCAGTACCCAGGCGCGCCACACCGATTTCTTCTGCGAAGTGCCTCCGCTCGCGCTAGACGGCGCGCTGGCGCGGCTGTTCGAGATGCTGGCGCGCCCGGCGCTCGATCCGGGGGCGCAGAGGCGCGAACGCGAGGTGCTGCAGGCCGAGTTCCTCGCTCGCGCTGAGCACCGCGAAACGCTGATGGATGCGGCGCTCGGCCTGGCGCTCGCGGCGCATCACCCGTTCGGTGACTTCCATGCCGGCAACCGAGACACGCTGCCGGTGGAGGAGGAGACGTTCCAGCTGGCGCTGCATGGCTTCCATCGGCGCTTCTACCATGCCGGACAGGCGCATCTGCTGATCGCCGCTGCGCAACCGCTGGACGCCTTGGCGGCCCTCGCCGAGCGGCATGGCCGACACCTGGCGCCAGGGGCCCGGGTCGTCGCCCGGCCGCCGGCTTTACGGCTGGAAGCGGTGCATGTCGAGGTGCAAGCTCCTGGTCCGACGCAGCTCGCGCTGTACTTTCCGCTGCTGCTGCCGACCGCGGCGGACGCCGCGCTGGAGTGCCTATTCCGGGTGCTGCGTAGTGCCGCGCCGAACGGCCTGCAGGCGACGTTGCGCGAGCGGAGATACGCCGACCGGGTTTCGCCGCGGTGGGTTTATCGGGCGGATGATCAGGCGCTGATCGCCATCGATATCGAGGGCGCGGCGGCCGATGAGGCGACCTGGCGCGAGATCGTCACGCTGCTGTTTTCGTGGCTGGAGTTCTTCGCCGCCCGGAGCGACTGGGCAGACGTGCGCGAGCAGGAGTCCCTAATCCGCTCCGTTCGTTGGCAGACCTGCTCGGCCCTCGATGCGGTGCGAATGGCGGTCGAGAAGGGCGGCAACGAGTCTGTCGAGGCGCCTGCGTTGCTGGCGCAGTTGACGCCAGGCGCGCTGGTGTCGGTGGTCACTTCAATGCGCGAGCAGCCGTTGCTGGAGCGGCCGGGTTTCGCGTTGCGCGCCCGATGCTCGAAAGGGTTGTCCCGCGCGCGCAGCGTGCCCGTTGCCTGGTGCCTGCCCGAGCGCAACCCGTTCCTGAAGTCGGCTGCTGCGCCGCGCGCCGTATCTCCAATACCTGCGGGGCTGCGCTGGCAGAACGACGCCGGCATTCCGCCCGGGCACGCGGCGCTGTTCCTGCGCTGGCGCTGGCCGACGGCGGTCGCCGGTGTGTTTGCCAGAGCCGCGCAGGCGGCGCTGGCACCGCTCGTTCAGGCCGCCAGCGAGGCCGGTGTCGAGGTGCGCTTGCAATGCTCGGCGCGGGCCTGGTTGCTCAGCCTTGGCGGCCTGGCCAGCGTGGTGGATCGGGTTCTGCCGGAGGTGCTGAAAAACCTGCGGCAGCCCGCGGCGGACGACTGGCGCAACGCGCTGGACCCCGCGCCACGAGCTGCCGGCGGGATGCTCCTGCGGCAGTTGCTCGATGAACTGCCTGGCACGCTGCAGGGCGCGGTGCCGTTGGCGGAATTGCCGGCGGACGCGCTTCCCGGCGCGTGGAGGGCGCTATACCACCAGGCCCGCTGGGTCGCCTTCGGTCTGGGCCAGCCTTCGCCAACGATCAATGCCGTCCTGGGCGAACTGCCGGGCCAGGGGCTTTTTGAGGGGGTGTCGGCGGCAAACGTTCGATCCACCTGCCGCTGGATCGAAGTGGCCGGGCAGAAGGAGCAGGCCTTGCTGCTCTTCGCCCGGCAAGCGGGCCTCGATGCCCCGGCTGAAGCCGCCTGGCGCTTGTTGGGCAATGTGCTGCAGGGAGCCTTCTACACGCACATGCGCACCGATTTGCAGCTGGGTTACGGCGTCTATTGCGGCTATCGGCAGGTGGGCGAGGAGGCCGGTCTGCTGTTCGCCGTGCAGTCTCCGAACGCCTCGGTGGCCGAGATTTTCGGGCATCTGCTGGCATTTCTCGACTTGCAGCGAGAACGCCTTGGGCAACTCACCGACGAGGCGCTGGAGGCATTCCGCGAACCATTGGCGGCGCAGTTGTCGCAGCCGCCCGCGACCTTCCGCATCCTGGCCGAAGCGCGCTGGGCGCTGTACGCCCAGGCGGGCAAGCAGCCGGCCGATAGGATCGCCCGGTGTGTGCGGGAGATGGGTCGTGCGGCGTTGCTCGACGCCCTGGCTTGCGTGCGCCAGGCACAGGCCGGCTGGTTGGCGCTGGCCAACGCGGCGCCACCGGATGCGCGCTGGTCGCTCGGCTGAGCGGCGTATTGCGGTCGATTGACGCGCAGCGGGGCTGTGCTTCCCATCCAGTCGCCGCTAATTCCGGGCTTTCTGCGCGCCGGCTTGACGCTCTCAAGGGAGCCATCTACTACCAATTGACGAGTCGTGGTCGGCCTCCGGCGGAATAGGCTAGAGCGCAGGACACCGATCAATCGGGATCTGCTCACCGAGCGGATCAGAACAACAACGAGGTAAGCATCATGATTTATGCCCAACCCAACACCCCTGGCTCCGTCCTCACCCTCAAACCGCGCTACGGCAACTATATCGGTGGCGAGTTCGTGCCGCCGGTGGACGGCCAGTACTTCACCAACACCTCGCCGGTGAACGGCTCGGTGATCGGCGAGTTTCCGCGTTCCTCGGCGGCCGACATCGACAAGGCGCTGGACGCCGCGCACGCCGCCGCCGACGCCTGGGGCAAGACCTCGGTGCAGGACCGTTCGCTGATCCTGCTGAAGATCGCCGACCGCATCGAAGCCAACCTCGAGTTGCTCGCCGTCGCCGAAACCTGGGACAACGGCAAGGCCGTGCGCGAGA